>DATMQC010000168.1:0-6651 GCA_035567275.1 Chthoniobacterales bacterium
CGTAGCGCAACCAGGTGATAATGCCTTCGGCGGCGGTCGACTTCCCTACCCTGCCGCTCGATTGGGTACAGGCTAGCCATCGCGACCGAATGGCTTTGAGCTTGGGAGATTGGCTTTCAGGACTTTTGTTCACGTTGGCGGACTTCTCTGAGTTGTTTTAGTTTCTTTTCGTTAATGGAAAGTTCCGGGGACGTCTCTGCCTCCGGCAGAATGAACTCGGGATCTCCCGGGACCGGAACCGCTTTCGTGGGAGTCACCGGCAAGGCTGATCTCTGGACTGGACCGGGATGCGGCACGTGTGCGCCAAGGCTTTCTTCGAAGCCGGCTGGGATGCGCCGCTTAGGCGACCGCGTGCGGATAAAGAAGTTCCGAATGGTCCGGTAACTGACTTCCAGGCCGTGTGCCTCTTTGAGATGCGCAGCGATCTCGGCCCACATCTTACGGGCCCGGCGCATTTGACGAATTTCTTCAAGGTGATTCCAAAGCGCGCTTTGAAACGGCTTGGGGTGCACCGCCGGCGGTTTCCTGTTGTACGTGCGTCGTTTGGTCATCCCTTAATTAGTCCCTTTTAACCCATCAGATCCGCATTAAGAAAGCAATAGGATTCATTAGATAAATCCCTCTAGAGCTTTCAGTTCGATACTAACGCATACTTAATGAATATCCGCCTTGCAGCTCAGCGCGCTGCAATGTAGGCGAACCGTCTCGGTTTGCTCGGCTTTGAAGCGTGCAAAGCGGGGACGCTTCGCCTACTTTGCGCTTGAATCTTACGTCCCCTTCGGGGCGATAGGCGCTAAACAGACACCGGTCCATGCGGTCCAACCCTGGGCATTTTCGCCGATGTTCGTTTTTCATGAGAGGGCCGGCTTCCGTGCCGTCCGACTAATCATTTCTAGCCCCCATAAACAAGGAGAAAAACGGGACCGCACAGCAATTCGCGTCTACGCCTTCTTCGCGCCGACAAAAATCTGAGTCCATTTCATGAACCTGCTCGCGATTTCTTCTACCGCCTTTTCGCGGGCAACCTTGCCGTCACGCAATGCAACAAGCGGATCCCAAAAAGAGGTGCGACCGACCGCGAATCCGATGAAACCGGGTACCTTTGCCGCTATGGTGAGCCATTCGATAACCTTGTCCTCGTTGGAACCACGCCCTAGAACGATACACCCGACCTCCTTGCGCCCATCCCGTTGAGCCACCTTTACGATTTCCAGACAATCGTCAGCGTGGTCCAGTCCTTCGATCTTCCATACATCCGGTTCAACACCGCGGTTCTGCAACTCCGTTATTGCGCCGGCCATGAGCGCCGGACGCAATTTCGTATCATAAACGTCCTGATTCCCTTTCACTCGTTCGTTTTGCTCGGCAGTCGGCGGAACGAGCAATTCGAACATGAAATGCCGATTATGCTTGTGCGCGGTATCGGACAAATCTTTGAGACGGGCGGCTTGCCGCCGGTTGAGCGCCTCGTCGTCTTCCGGATTGTAGCGCACCAACGCCTTCACAAAACTGGGTTGGAATTTTTCGATTTCGGCCTCGTAATCATCTCCGTACTCAAATTGAAACTCCGCCTGGCCGCTTTTTTCAGCGGGCATGCATGCTATATATCCGTTCGCGTGCGCATCCCGAAGAATGGCGGCGCCGAACTGCGGGTCGACAAGGATGCCGCTATCTTCCTTCGAGACGCCCTTCGTCAGCGACAACTTGAAGGCGTCGTAAATGACGGCCTTGCTTTGGGCTATTCTTTCAGTCTGTTCCTCTGTCAGCGGACCTTTCCATCCAAACAGTCCTTTTTCGAATGAACTGCGATGATCAAAAGGCAAAATGTATAGCGGTTTGTTGTATCCAATCGTCATAGCTTTCTCCTAACTCTGCATACAGGGTTACCCGAACCTCAGCCGGATCTATCGCAATTTCCGATGCTGCGCTCAAACTCGCGTAAGGGGGAACCGCGACTCCGATTTCTTTTCGGTTTGCTTCAAGGTGTTTTGGGATTGATCCATGGTCCGTCATTCCCGATCAATCGTCCAGCCTCTTCCGGTCCCCATGTGCCTGGATCGTATTTATACAGCGGTGTGACGTTGTCGAGGATTCCCTCCACAACGCGCCATTGAGCATCAATAAAATCCTGCCGCGCAAAAAGTTCACCGCTTCCCGCGAACGCGTCGCCCAAGAGCCGTTGATAGGGAGGCATATCGGCCTCGGGGGTTTTCGAGAGCATCAGTTCAACATCTTGTCCAACCATTCGCTCGCCAGGCAGTTTGACCCGTACGCCCATAGCAATGGCAATATCAGGACTGATTCGCATTCGCAGGTGACAGGACGAACTCGGAACGATCTCGCCAAATGCTTCAAACGGCGGCCGTTTGAACTCCACCATGATTTCGGTTGCAGTGACCGGAAGCAATTTACCGGCGCGAATATAGATCGGCACATCCGCCCAGCGCCACGTGTCAATGTGCAATTTGAGAGCGACGAACGTTTCAACGGTGGATCCAGGTCGAACACCTGTAACCTTTTGATAACCATTGTATTGTCCTCGAACGATGTGTTCGGGGTCAATCGGCCGCACGGCTTTCAGCAGGCTGGCCTTCTGGTCTCGCTCAGCTTCACGCTCTTCACGGGTCGGTGGGTCCATGGTGAGATTGGCGAGGACCTGCAGCATGTGATTCTGGACCACATCGCGAATCGCGCCCGTCTCGTCGTAAAACTTTCCTCGATCCTGGATTCCGAAACTCTCAGCCATCGTGATCTGAATGCAACTGACATAGTTACGATTCCATATCGGTTCCAGCATCGGGTTCGCGAAGCGTGTATAGAGAATGTTCTGGACCGGCTCCTTACCCAGGTAGTGATCAATGCGAAAGATGCTCTCCTCGGGAAAATACTGGGATAGCACCCTGTTCAGTTCTGTTGCCGTCGCCCGGTTGTGACCAAACGGCTTCTCGATCACCAGGCGGCCGTTTGTCGCGCAACCTGATTTTGCCAGTCCTTCCGCTACGACAGCGAAAAGGCTTGGCGGCACCGCGAGGTAATGGAGAGGACGTTGAGCGTCCCCTAGTTCCTTCCGAAGTTGAACGAAGGTTTCTCCATCCATATAGTCTCCGTCCACGTAGTGAAGAAGATTCATTAGGGTCTGCAGCGAGTCGGCATCGACTCCCCCATGCTTTTCCAAACTGTCTTTCGCACGTTCCTTAAAATTCTGCAGATTCCAGCCAGACTTGGCCACACCGATGATGGGGACACAGATTCCCTCATCGCGCACCAGCCGCAAAAGAGAGGGAAATATCTGTTTGTAAGCGAGGTCGCCACTCGCCCCAAAGAAAACGATCGCGTCAGATGAAAGGTTGCTCATGTCTCAGGTTTTCAATCCTATAAGAAAATCATTTGGATAGCAAAATTGCGCCGCTGTCCGGGTTCGCGGTTCGGGGTTCGCTCGGAGTTCGGAATTCGGAGTTCGGAATTCTGTATTCTGTATTCTGTATTCTTCCTTTAGAAGCGCGGCCATATCCGGCTTGAATGCGGCCGCCGTGCCGCATAGATTTGCGCTTCCGACCCCCGAATGCAACGCGGCACGTTCAAACCATGTCGGTGTCCGCTTCTCCTGGCAAATTCCTGAAGAACCATGAAAGAGCGCGAAAGACTGAAAGAAGCAGAGAACGGGAAGGCGCGTTGGAAGCGCTGGGGTCCATATCTCAGCGAGCGCCAATGGGGAACCGTGCGCGAAGATTACAGTCCGAACGGAACGGCCTGGGACTATTTTACCCACGATCATGCTCGCAGTCGCGCCTATCGCTGGGGCGAGGACGGTATTTGCGGATTCAGTGACCGGCATCAGCGCATTTGCCTGGCCCTTGCGGTCTGGAATGGGAAGGATCCGATTCTGAAAGAGCGATTGTTCGGCCTCACAAACGGCGAGGGCAACCATGGTGAAGATGTAAAGGAGATTTATTACTACCTCGACGCAACGCCGACCCATTCCTATCTGAAAGCTCTGTATAAATACCCGCAAAACGAATTTCCTTATTCGCAGCTTGTTGAGGAGAATAGTCGCCGAGGCAAAAATGAGCCTGAGTACGAGTTGATCGATACCGGTGTCTTTGGCGAAAACCGTTATTTCGATCTGTTTGTGGAGTATGCGAAAGCTGGTCCAGAGGACATTCTCATGCAGATCAGCGCGGTTAATCGCGGACCGGAGACGGCCTCAATCCACGTGCTGCCGCAGCTATGGTTTAGAAATACCTGGTCTTGGTTCTACAACGCTGAAAAACCGTCATTGGAAGCCGTCTCGGATAACGCTGTGCGCGTGTGTCACCCGGTGCTGGGGGAGTATTCGCTTTGGGCCGACGGCAATCCGTCTCTGCTATTTTGCGAAAACGACACAAATGTCAGACGGCTTTTCGGGATGGAGGACGCGACGCACTTCTTCAAGGACGGTTTCCACGAATATCTCATTAACGGCAACATGGCGGCTGTGAACCCCGCCCGAAGAGGTACGAAGTGCGCCGCACACTTTCCACTGACCATTCCCGCCGGGGCCGAAGTCAAACTGCGGCTGAGATTTGCCTCCGGGCTTGAAGTCCCGCCCTTTGACGATTTCGACAACATTGTGAATACCCGGCGTAAAGAGGCGGACGAATTCTATGCCGGCCTGCAATGCAATCTGGCTGATGAAGAGGAAAAAAAGGTCCAGCGTCAAGCGCTCTCGGGCCTGATCTGGAACAAACAGTATTTTTATTTCGAAGTTCGCCAGTGGTTGAAAGGCGACCCTACGCAGCCCGAGCCCCCGCTGGAGCGTAAACGCGGCCGAAACCACGAGTGGACCCATCTGAACAACGCCGACATTGTGTCCATGCCGGACAAATGGGAATACCCCTGGTACGCAGCGTGGGATCTCGCGTTCCACACGATTCCGCTGGCCGTGCTGGACCCGGCATTTGCCAAACAACAGCTGAAGCTCATGACACAGGTTTGGTACATGCATCCGAACGGCCAACTGCCGGCCTACGAGTGGGCCTTCGGCGACGTCAATCCCCCGGTCCATGCCTGGGCAACCTGGCGAGTTTTTAAAATTGACCGAAAATACAGGCGTCAAGAACGGCCGGACGACCCGGGCGACCTCTCTTTTCTGCGCCGGGTTTTCCATAAGTTATTGTTGAATTTCACCTGGTGGGTAAACCGAAAAGACGCCGAGGGACGGAATATCTTTCAGGGTGGGTTCCTCGGTCTCGATAACATCGGAGTCTTCGATCGGAGCGCTCCCCTTCCAACCGGCGGCTATATCAACCAATCCGATGGTACCAGCTGGATGGCGATGTACTGCCTGAATTTGATGCGGATCGCCCTGGAGCTCGCGCGGCATGACCATGTCTATGAAGACATTGCCACCAAGTTCTTTGAGCATTTTTTGCAGATCGCGGAGGCAATGACCAGCATCGGCGAAGGAATCGGCTTGTGGGACGAGGCAGATGGATTTTACTACGACGTTCTCAATCTGCCAAACGGCACGATGATTCCTATGAAAGTGCGATCAATGGTAGGGCTCATTCCGCTTTTCGCAGTGGAAACCCTTGAGCCGAATTTACTGGAGACCGTGCCGGAATTTAAGGGAAATCTCGAGTGGTATTTGCATAACCGGCCGGCCTTGGCTGAGCTCGTATCGCGATGGCAAGTCCCAGGCATGGGCGAACGCAGATTACTTTCACTCATGCGGGGCCACCGAATGAAAAAAGTTCTCGGCCACATGCTTGACGAATCAGAATTTCTTTCCGACTACGGCATCCGTGCGGTTTCGCGCTACCACCTGGAGCATCCTTACGAATTCCGGTGTAGCGACCACACCGTCGGCGTGCGGTACGAGCCTGGGGAGTCAACGTCCGGCGTGTTTGGCGGCAACTCCAATTGGCGAGGGCCTATCTGGCTTCCCGTGAACTTCCTGATCATCGAATCGCTACAGAAGTTTCACCATTACTATGGAGATGATTTCAAGATCGAGTGCCCTACAGGATCCGGGATTTACTTAACGATCAATCAGGTTGCGACTGAACTCGGGCGCCGGCTGACGCGGCTTTTCTTGCGAGGTAAGGATGGTAAACGACCGGTCTACGGACAGCAGGAAGTTTTTCAATGCGATCCACATTTTCGCGACTACATCCAATTCTACGAATACTTTCACGGCGATAACGGGCGAGGTATCGGCGCGTCGCATCAAACGGGATGGAGCGGTCTCATCGCAAAAATCATGCATCCGCGGGCGCCTTGTTAAGTCCGAAGTTAAAAGTCGTCTTTGGTCCCCGTCCTTTCTGGACTCCGGAACCAACGGTACATTAATTGGCTTCCGGTGAGCCGGCTCCACAGTGGTCTGGAAATCTCACGAGCCAGAGCGCTCCTATCTGTTTAGCGTAAAAAACTCTCTGCAATTAAGGCATTTTCAGGAGGTAACACCCTGGGGAACACGCCGTAGGCTTCATAGAAGCCCAAGGTGGAGCGAAGCGGAACCCTGGGTCTTGAATATTAAAATCAGTGCTTAGTTTCTGGAGACGTCGAGGTGTCGATATGGGTACAAAATTGAAAGATCCCGGCGAACATCAAGACCGCGAACGTGATACATATCGTTAACCACAAGTTGCGCCAAAAAACCGTCAGCTCCAG
>DATMQC010000169.1:0-4006 GCA_035567275.1 Chthoniobacterales bacterium
AGCGAATGCTGCAATCTGAGGAGTGTTACGTGCTCGATGTGATGATCCCTTATACGGAACATGTGATGCCGATGATTCCGTCCGGGAAAACTTACAAGGACATCATCATCGACGAACGCTACGGTAAGTTTGAAGGCTGATCCGGATTGAAGGCTGATCTGGATTGGCGCGGAGAGACGCGCTGCTGGAGGGCGCCGGTCCGTTCGGCGCTGCGAAAATCGATGGATTCTGGGTTATGTCATCGTTCCGCCTTCTTGCAAAAACGAGGTTCGTGCTTTTCCTGGTTCTGCCTCTAACAATCGGTTGCAGCGGCGCGTCCGCGAGCGATAACCAGGGGGGCGGCAATCAGGCTCGAAGCCGATCTTGGAAACAGCTTTGGAGGACCGTGGAATTGCTTTCTCCGTTGAGTCAGATACCGATGTTTTCGTCAACGCTATTTAAGGCCAGGAGAAGGAGAGTAAATCACTACACCGAGCTACTGCGGATGAAACTGCTGGCGCCTCCAGTTCCAAGGCAGCAACCTTTACCTTCGGCGAGCCGTTGAAGATGAGGAACTGGACTGAGCTAAATTTTCGGATTTAGTTCTTTTTCCCATGGAAGAAAACGATCTTCTGGCTATCCGCCGCCAAAAACTCGGTCAGCTGTACGAGCATAACGTGGCGCCATTTGGGGGCCGATTTGATGTCAGCGATCCGATCGGCGTTCTACGTGCGAATTTCACGGAAGGAAAAAAGGTGCGGATCGCCGGGCGGATCACAGCACACCGGAACATGGGCAAGAGCCAGTTTCTTGATTTAAGTGACGTCTCTGGCCGTCTTCAACTTTTTGTCAGTCTCAAGGAGTTGTCGCCCGAGCAAACCGAAATTTTCAGCTTGATTGATCTTGGAGACTTTCTTGGAGTCGAAGGCGAGTGTTTTTTGACCAGAACAGGTGAACCCACTGTCCGCGTCGAGCGGTTTCAGATCCTGTCCAAGTCTTTGCGCCCGCTGCCGGATAAGTGGCATGGCGTCAGTGATGTCGAGATCCGCCATCGACAGCGCTATCTCGACCTGGTGGCCAATCCCGCCTCGCGCGACCTTTTCCTGTGCAGGATTCGGATTGTGCGTCAGATTCGCCAGTTTCTCCAGGATCGCGGATTTCTCGAGGTGGAAACCCCGATGATGCAGACGATCCCCGGTGGAGCGGCGGCGCAGCCGTTTAAGACGCATCACAACGCTCTGAACGTCGATCTTTTTCTTAGAATTGCACCGGAGCTTTATCTCAAGCGCCTTCTGGTGGGAGGTTTCACGAAGGTTTTCGAGCTGAATCGCAACTTTCGCAACGAAGGTATTTCGCGACGCCACAACCCGGAGTTTACCATGCTTGAGGCCTATTGGGCCTATGCCGACTTCGAAATGATGGCGACCCTTGTTGAGGAATTGATCTGCAGCCTCGCCGAGTCCGAGGTCGGCTCGCTTAGGATTGAGCACAGGAATGAGGAAGGAGCAATCTGGCGGACGATCGATCTCTCTCGTCCCTGGAAACGTGCTCGTTATGAGGATCTGATCCGTCGGGTTGATGAGACCTGGTTTGACCGAACCAAGGATGAGAAACTTGCGCGTTGCCATGAATTGGGAATCGAATCGAATCCGCGCATGGAGGAGTTCGAATTAACGCAACAGGTTTTTGAAAAGCTGGTTGAAGAAAAAACGATTGACCCGCTCTTCGTTACGCACTTACCCGTCGAACTGGTGCCTTTGGCCAAGCAAAACGCCGAAGACCCGCATGTAGTAGACGTCTACGAGTTGATTATGAATGGCCAGGAGATCTCGCCGGGCTACTCGGAATTGAATGATCCAACAATTCAGCGGCAACGCCTGCTGGACCAGGCTGGCGACGAGATCCAAAACCTCGACGAGGATTTTCTGTTGGCCCTGGAACATGGGATGCCGCCCGCCGGTGGCATAGGGATCGGTATAGACCGCCTCGTGATGGTATTGACGGGAGCCGAATCGATTCGAGACGTGATCCTGTTTCCGCATCTCAAGCCTAAGCCTGACGAATGACTTCGGCGGCTGCGAGGGGACCGCATCTCCAAGCCCCGACCGAGCATCGTTGCCACGACCCGAAGCCGATTCCCTGGGCGCCTGCTCCGTCCCTACCTGGAAAACGAACATCGCCAAAGCTCGCGTCGCATGCTCACTTGGCAATCTTCCGATTCCGGCTAGGTTCTCCGCTTCGTGCCTAATAAGATCCGGCTGCCATTCACCTGCTTTCTCGCGTTGCGCTACCTGAAGCCGAAGCGCACTTTTCTCTCGGTCATCACGCTGATTTCCATTCTGGGCGTCGTCCTCGGGATCAGCGTACTCATTATCGTTATCTCGGTGATGACCGGCTTTGAAAGAGAACTCCAAAGGAAGATCATTGGATTTGATGCGCACATTGTTGTTCGGAGCAACGAGGTCATTCACGACTGGCACCGGATTTTAGAGGAAGTGGAAAAAACGCCCGGGGTGGTCGCCGCCGCGCCTTTTGCCCAGGGGCGTGTAATTGTGCAGTTCCAGAATCGCCGATTGGCGCCGTGGCTTCGAGCGATCTCGCCCCAAATAGAGCAAAAGGTCGCCGACCTGAAACAATTCATCGTGGCGGGCGAGTTTGATCTGGGCGGGGATACGTGCGTCATGGGTTCGGATCTCGCTGCGAGCCTGGGTGTCGGGGTCGGCGACACAATCGAAATTTATTCGCCGCGCAACCTGGATGAAATCCAGAAAGATCTGGAAAAAGCTGAAGGCCAGTCCGAAAACAAGGAGTACATCACAAAGGCCCGCGAACTCATTCTGCCGATGGATTTGACCGTTACCGGGATTTTTTATTCCGGCCATTACGCGTACGACTCCGACTACATTATTGTTCCGCTTCACATTATGCAGGAAGCGTACGACCTGGGCGATGGAGTGCATGGATTGACCGTCAGGACACAGGATGCCTTTACCGTTGACGGAGTGAAACAGCGGCTCAACCGGTTCCTGCAGCCACCTGTCCAGGCGTACACCTGGATGGACGACAATCGGCAATTTTTTGATGCGATCCGGATCGAGCGTACGACGATGTTTTTTGTTTTAATTTTTGTGGTCATCGTGGCGGCCTTCGGCATCATGAGCACCCTTATCACGGCGACGGTTCAAAAGACGCGCGAGATAGGCGTGCTGAAAGCGCTTGGGGCGCAGGTGAACCAAATCATGTGGATTTTTCTTGCCCAAGGAATGATCGTCGGATTTTTTGGGACTTTAATCGGCCTTGGCAGCGGCATCGCTCTTGTCCAATATAGAAACCAGTTTCGCGATTTTCTCGCTGCAACCTTTCACATCGAACTTTTCCCGGCTGCTGTTTACCAGTTTGCCGAAATCCCGGCCGAAATTGTGCCACGAGATGTGGTGATAATTTGTGTCAGCGGCTTTGTAATCTGTTCGATCGCGGCTCTTATTCCCGCATATTTTGCCGCGCGGCTCGACCCGGTGAAGGCTTTGCGGTATGAATAGCAAACGGCCTCACCGGTTGAATGTAGCGGCTTGACTTTGCTTTATTTCTCTTCTCATCTACTTTTCAGTTGAAGTCACAGTCAATAGGCGCAGGGGTATGAGAGCGGCGATTTCAGACTGGGAGCAATTCGCTTCTCGCTACGGGGAATCGGATACCGAAGAGTTTTCCCTCAGCAGGCTGAATCCCGGAGATGTTCTTCGGGTTGTCACAGAGCATACGAACTATCTGTTTACGGTCGCCAACAATCGTGAAGTGCGTCTGCAATGCTCGCGTGCCGATCGACCCTCGGGCAACGTCAGGATATCGGGGTGCGGCTTTGGCTTTTCGCATGCGTTCAAACCCGGACACCTTTTCTGTGGCGGCCGGATGGAGTTCACTTTCCTTAGAAACGAGAAGCTTACCCGTTATCGGACGACATCCATCCAGGCGATTGTCCACCGCCGGCAGGCCGTCTGAGTGTTCGGCTCGAAGTGATTCCTTGCCATTC
>DATMQC010000170.1:0-5998 GCA_035567275.1 Chthoniobacterales bacterium
AGCGTACAAGATTCCGGCTCCGGATTGAAGCAGGTCGACGTGGATCGGCTCTTTGAAGCCTTTTACACAACCAAATCGCAGGGACTGGGCATGGGCCTAGGTATTAATCCTTCTATTGTCGAAGCGCACGGCGGACGGTTATGGTTAGCGTCGGCTGGCGGCCCCTGGGGCAACATTCCAGTTTGTTTTGCCAGCAACGGGCTAAAGCTAATAGAAGAATCGGAATCAATCGTGTTTATCATCGAGCCGCCGTGATTGATCTGTCACGATATATTTTAGAAACGGTGCAGAACGATGAGGAATTTATCCTTTATCGCGGGCAGAATGTCGACGCTGGTTCCAAGATTCTCGCGCTTTCCCCTGTTGGGCAGCATCCCAATCCGGAGAGCCTGAAGCGGCTGGAGCACGAATATTCTCTTAAAGAAGAACTGGACCTTAACTGGGCTGCCCGACCGCTTGCAATTGAGAGACATTGGGGCCGTTCCGTTCTTGTGTTAGAAGATCCCGGGGGGCTGCCTCTTGATCAATTGATCGGTCAGCCATTGGAGGTGTCGTGTTCGCTGAGCTTGGCCGTTAGTGTGTTAACTGCGATTGGGCATCTTCATCGCCGCGGCATCATCCATAAGGACATAAAGCCGGCCAACATTCTGGTAAACTCTGACACCGGCCAGTGCTGGCTGAAGGGGTTTGGCATCGCCTCACGCCTGCCCCGAGAGCGGCAGTCCCCTGAGCCTCCCGAATTTGTAGCCGGGACGCTCGCCTATATGGCGCCTGAGCAGACCGGCCACATGAATCGTTCGATCGATTCCCGTAGTGACCTCTATTCCTTCGGTATCACACTTTACGAAATCTTGACCGGCGGCCTTCCGTTTTCGGCGTCGGACGCCATGGAATGGGTGCATTGCCATATTGCAAGAAAGCCAGTGCCGCCGGTTGAACGGGCGCCAAATATCCCGGCGCCGCTCTCTGCCATCGTGATGAAGCTGCTCGCCAAGACCGCCGAGGACCGGTATCAAACGGCTGCCGGGGTTGAGGCTGATCTTCGGCGCTGCCTTTCTCAATGGGAGCGCGGCTCCGACTCCGCAACGCGCAGTGCGATTCGGACAGGGCGCAGTACTCCGATACTCCAGCACTCCATCACTCCGGCAGCCGGAATCGAGGACGAGGACGAGAACGAAGTGCCTAGTCAGATCAGTGAGTTCCCACTTGGACAGCATGACACCCCAGACCGACTATTGATTCCCGAGAAATTGTATGGCAGAGCGCACGAGATCGACACTTTGCTTGGCTCATTCGAGCGGGTCGTGGCTAGCGGCCGTCCGGAGTTGGTGCTTGTGTCCGGGTATTCGGGTATCGGTAAATCCTCGGTCGTGAACGAGCTCCATAAGGTGCTGGTTCCGCCCCGCGGGCTTTTTGCCTCAGCCAAGTTCGATCAATACAAACGTGACATTCCTTACTCGACTTTAGCCCGAGCTTTTCAGAACCTGGTCCGTCCACTTCTGAGTAAAAGCGAAGCCAAGCTGGGCAACTGGCGCGATGCCCTTCAACACGCGTTAGGCCCTAACGGACAGCTCATTGCGGACCTAGTTCCCGAATTGAAGCTCATCATAGGTGAGCCGCCTCCGGTCCCGGATCTTCCGCTACAAGACGGGCAACGCCGTTTCCAGCTGGTGTTCAGGCGTTTTCTCGGCGTATTCGCACGGCCGGAACACCCCCTGGCCTTGTTTCTCGACGATTTGCAGTGGCTGGACGCAGCGACGCTGGACTTCCTGGAGGATTTGTTAAGCCAACCAGACGTGCACCATCTAATGTTGATCGGTGCATATAGAGACAATGAGGTCGATTTTGCCCATCCGCTCCGGCGCAGGTTGGAGGCGATTCGCCAGGCCGGAGCAGTAGTGCACGAGATTGTCTTGGCGCCCTTAGGCAGCGAGCATCTGGCAGAGCTGATTGTAGATTCTCTGCGCTGCGAGCCGGAACGCGCGGCTCCGCTTGCCCAACTGCTTCACGAAAAAACCAATGGTAACCCGTTCTTCGTCATCCAGTTTCTCTATGCCTTAGTCGAGGAACAGCTACTCACCTTCGACCACAACGCCAGGTGCTGGCGTTGGGATCTGAACCGGATCCACGCCAAAGGTTACACCGACAATGTGGTAGAGCTCATGGTGGGAAAGCTAAATCGGCTACCGATCCAGACGCAGCAAGCACTGCAAGAGTTTGCCTGCTTGGGAAACCGTGCTGATGTCGCAACGCTTGCCATTGTCCGCGGGACGCCAGAGGACGAGGTCCACACCGATCTCTGGGAAGCTGTCCGCTTGGAATTGCTCGCCCGCCAGGAGAGGGTCTATAAGTTCATTCACGATCGCATTCAGGAAGCGGCTTATTCACTAATTCCCGAGCACTCACGCGCCGAGACTCATCTTAAAATAGGAAGATTGCTGTGGGCACATATTCCTCGGGAAAAGAGAGAAGAGGCCGTTTTCGAAATCGTTAATCAGCTAAACCGGTGCACGTCCCTCATCACATCACAAGACGAGCGAGAGCGTCTCGCTGAACTCAACTTGATCGCCGGCAAGCGAGCCAAAACTTCGACCGCCTACCGTTCAGCGCTAAGCTATCTTACCGTTGCTGCGGCGCTGTTGGCGGACGATTCTTGGCAGCGATGGTATGAGCTCACCTTTTCCATCGAATATCTGACGGCCGCGTGCGAACTACTGACCGCAGATATGGAGTCGGCCGAAAGTCGACTTTCGCGGCTAGCCGACCGCGCCAAGAGCGATCACGATATCGCTGTTATCACACGATTGCGTCTGACACTATACACTGCGTTGGATCGGAGCGATCGCGTCATCGAGGTATGCCTTGAATATCTCCGGCGGGGCGGAGTCTATTGGTCGGCCCATCCAACAGGCGATGAAGCACGACGCGAATACGATCGAATCTGGTCTCAGCTCGGAAGCCGGCAAATCGAAGAACTAATCGACCTGCCATTGGTGACCAACCCCGGAGTCCTCGACGTCCTCGACGTGCTGACCGAGATCGTAACGACAGCGATGCATACAGACGAAAACCTTTCTTCGCTGGTCGTTTGCCACATGGTGAACCTCAGTCTTGAATATGGCAATAGCGACGCATCCTGCTTCGCTTATGTTTGGTTTGCCATTATTGCCGGACCGCGCTTCGGCAATTACCGGGGTGGATTTCAGTTCGGTTGCCTGGGTTACGAGCTCGTTCAACAACGAGGATTAAAGCGCTACGAAGCTCGAACCTACATGTCTTTCGGAAATCTCGTTATCCCGTGGGCAAGACATGCTCGGAGCGGCCGCGATCTGATACATCGCGCGTTCGATGCAGCCAATCGAATTGGCGACCTTACATTCGCCGCATATTGCCGAGACTCTTTGAACTCGAACTCTTTGACGGTGGGAGATCCTCTTCCCGAAGTGCAATCGCAAGCCGAAGAGGGTCTCGAGTTTGCCAAGAAGCTTCGCTTCGGCTTCGTGATTGATCTCATTAGCGTGCAGGTAGCACTCATACGGACCCTCCGCGGACTGACGCCGATATTTGGCTCCCTTAACCACGATGAGTTTGATGAAAGTCGGTATGAAGACCACTTGACAACTAATCCGGTCTTGGCGCTACCCGAGTGCTGGTATTTTGCGCGAAAGACGCAGGCGCGTTTCTTAGCGGGGGACTACGTTTCTGCCCTCGGTGCGTCATTGAGGGCGCAACGGGTAGGCTGGACGTCACCGTCCCAATTTGAAAAGGTAGAGTTTCACTTTTACGGCGGACTCGCCCATGCAGCATGCTGGGATTGTGCTTCGGCCGATCAGAAGCAAGAACATTTTCAGGCTCTCACGTCCTATCATGAAAGGTTTCAAATATGGGCGGAGAACTGCCCAGAGAATTTCGAAAACCGTGCCGCACTACTGGGCGCGGAGATCGCGCGAATAGAGGGCCGCGAGTTTGCTGCGATGCAGCTTTATGAGCAGGCCATCCGATGCGCAAGGGACAACGGTTTCGTCCACATTGAAGGTGTCGCTAACGAAGTAGCGGCTCGCTTTTACATGGCGCGTGGTTTCGAGAAGATCGCCCACGGGTACTTGCGAGAGGCCCGATACTGTTATCTCCGTTGGGGAGCAGCGGGCAAAGTACGGCAGCTCGACGAGCTGTATCCCCAGCTTAGGGAAGCGGAGCCTCTGCCAAGTCCGACTAGCACAATCGGGGCAGCGGTTGAACATCTTGATCTGGCTACCGTTATCAAAGTCTCGCAAGCTGTGTCGGGCGAGATGGTTGTCGAGAAACTAATCGACACGCTCATGCGTACCGCGATCGAGCACGCCGGTGCTGAGCGAGGTCTGTTGATTCTTCATCGAGGTATAGAACACCGAATAGAGGCGGAAGCCATTACTAGTGGCGAGACCATTATCGTGCGTTTGGGAGCAGCATCCGTGGCAGAGGCTACGGTGCCAGAGTCGATCGTCAATCACGTTACACGGACCCAGGAAAGTGTGATTCTCGACGATGCCTTAGTCCAGAATCCATTCTCCACCGACGACTACATCCGCCAACAGCAGGCCCGTTCAGTTCTCTGCTTGCCGTTGATTAAACAGGCCAGACTGATCGGCGTTCTATACCTAGAAAACAATCTGGCTCCCCATGTCTTCACTCCGGCGAGGATCGCGGTATTGAAGCTGTTGGCATCGCAAGCGGCGATCTCCCTGGAGAATACCTATCTTTATCGAGATCTCGAAGAACGGGAAGCCAGGATTCGACGTCTGTTGGACGCTAACATTGTCGGTATCTTCATTTGGAATCTAGACGGTAAGATCATTGAGGCTAATGAGGCGTTTCTCAAAATGGTGGAATACAGCCGTGAAGATGTCGCCGCGGGTCGCGTCCGCTGGAGGGACCTGACACCGGCGGAATGGCGCGACCGGGACGAACGCGCCGTGGCGGAGGTAAAGGCGACTGGGACCGTGCAACCGAGCGAGAAGGAGTACTTCCGCAAAGATGGAAGCCGCGTGCCCGTGCTGGTCGGCGCCGCGATGTTCGAAGGAAGTCGGAACGAGGGTGTCGCTTTCGTGCTCGATTTGAGCAAACAAAAACGCGCCGAAGAAGCGTTTCAGAAGGCGCAGACAGCGTTGGCACACGTAGCACGGGTGGCCACAATGGGAGAGCTGACTGCCTCGATCGCGCATGAAATCAACCAGCCGCTGGGCGCAATTGCTAATAACGCGCAAGCGGGACTAAGATTCCTGGCAACTGGATCCGAGAACTTGCAGGATGTAAAAGAAGCTTTATCGGACATTCTTAAAGGGGCTGAGCGTCTTAACGGCATTATCGTCCGCATGCGAGCACTGGCGAAAAAGGCCCCGCCGGAAATGGTTCAACTGAATTTCAAGGACGTAGTCGCCGATGTTTTGACTTGCATTCATCATGAGTTGACCAGACGTCATGTAGAAATCGAATTCGACCTGTCGAGAGAACTGCCCCCTGTTCTAGCGGATCGGGTTCAGTTGCAGCAGGTGCTGCTGAATTTGGTCATGAACGGTGTCGAAGCGATGAACGAGGTTCCTGAAGGGAGCCGAAAAATATGGGTTCGCGCGAAGCCCTACGCTCACAATGGCAGCTCCGCTGTCCTTGTCAGCGTACAAGATTCTGGCTCCGGATTGAAGCAGGTCGACGTGGATCGGCTCTTTGAAGCCTTTTACACAACCAAGTCGCAGGGACTGGGCATGGGCTTAGCGATTAGTCGTTCTATCGTCGAAGCGCACGGCGGACGGTTATGGTTAGCGTCGACCGGGGGCCCCGGCGCCACATTCCAGTTTGTTTTGCCAGCAACGGGCTAAAGCTAAATGGAAGAATCGGAATCAATCGTGTTTATCATCGATGACGATCCATTGTATCGCGCGGCCACAGAGCGTCTTGTTCGGTCCGTCGGCCTCAGGGTGCAGGGCTTCGAATCGGCGAGGGAGTTCTTGAGTAGCCCTAGGCC
>DATMQC010000171.1:0-3926 GCA_035567275.1 Chthoniobacterales bacterium
GAACAAATATCGTTTTTCGCGGCCGGGCTCTTGTTCTGGTGGCCTGTTATCAAGCCTTGGCCTTGCGCCACAACGGGGCCGCGGTGGTCGATGCTCTTGTACCTTTTTCTGGCAACTCTGCCGTGCGACATCCTTTCCGGACTTCTGGCCTTCTCTGACCGCGTCGCATACCCGGTGTACTTTTCTACTCCGCGACTGTTTGGTTTTTCCGTTCTTGAAGATCAGCAGTGTGCGGCCGCACTCATGTGGACTTGCGTAACACTCATCTATCTCGTGCCGGCGGCGATTATCACTTTAAAGCTCCTGGCTCCACGAACCTCGCATGAACACAGTTTGCAACAACCGCAATTTTCTGGCAGTGCGGTTTCGCAAAGCGCTCCAAGAAACTTGGAGGTCGTCTAGAGATGGCAACTGAGCCAATCCTGGCGGCGCTCGATGTGGCTGCAGTGCGGCGCCGTTACGGTCTAGCTCGTTCTAGCGTTCTGTCCGGCTATTGGTCGCTAACAAAGCCGGACGTGAATTTTCTCATCGTGGTTACCGCCGCCGCCGGTTTTTGGATCGGTGCACCTGTTTCGTTTGCTCACTTCCCCTGGGTATCCCTCCTTCACACTCTTGTTGGTACCGTACTCGTCGCCAGCGGCGCCGCGACCCTCAACCAGTTGATCGAGTTGCGGTTCGATGCGCAAATGCGGCGAACCGCGCGCCGGCCGCTGGTATCACGAAGAATCGAGCCATCTCACGCTTTGTGGTTCGGAATGTCACTCTCCCTCATTGGCGCAATCTACTTGGCCGTTACAACCAATGCGCTCGCGTCCTTGCTGTCAATCCTTACCCTGCTCGGCTATCTGTTCTTGTACACGCCGCTGAAACGGAAGACTCCTCTGTGCACGTTGATTGGTGCGCTTCCGGGTGCCATGCCGCCGCTCATCGGCTGGGCCGCCGCTTGCGGACGCCTCGACGGCAATGCTTGGCTGCTTTTTGCAGTCGTTTTTTTCTGGCAGTTTCCCCACTTCATGGCCATCGCTTGGATGTATCGCGAAGACTATGCTCGCGCCGGCTACGTCGTACTACCTGCAGGCCAGTCCAAGGATCGCTTTGTCACTTGGCAAACCTTACTGCCATCCTTGGCGCTTCTCGCAGTGACTCTCGTCCCTGCAATTCGTGGTGCGGCTGGAATTGTTTATCTTGCTGGCGCTCTTGTTCTTGGAAGCGCCTTTCTCTGCTACAGCGCACGCTTTGCCTTTCGAATGTCTACGGTTTCCGCACGGCAGCTGCTTTTCGCTTCGATTCTCTATCTTCCGGTGTTGTTCGCTTTGCTCGCGTTGGACAGGAAATCAATATGAAGGGAATGCTCAGACCAATGGCAGTTAGAACCCGTTTCCCAAGGTTGTTGCTCGCCCTGCTTTTGCAGTCCATTGTCCACCTTCCCACCTCCAATGCCCAAAGCGTCGAGCCATTCACATTCTTTCGCGACTATGTTGGACTGAAAGAAGATCAGATTGCGGCGATCCGAAACGGAAAAGCAGTTGCGAAAGTAGTGGAATCGCGCACTCCGGATGAGGTGTTCGTATTCGGTTCAGTATATGTGCGGTCGACTCCCGAGAAATATCTCAAGTTCGCTTCGGACATTGATGAGCTGCGCAAACTTCCCAGTTATCTCGCCATTCGAAAATTCAACGATCCGCCTCAACTTTCCGACCTCGACGGTTTCACTCTGGAGGCGGACGACATCAAGCAGCTGAAAAACTGTGAGCCGGGCAAATGCGACGTCCAGCTGCCCACCGAGGCGATGGATACGTTCAAGCGGTCCGTGAACTGGTCTGCGCCTGACGCGGCAAATCAGGCAAACCAGCTTGCACAGAAGATGGCGCTCGAAGCAATCCAGCGATACACACAGGGAGGGAACGCAGCCCTTGGAACCTACATGGACAAACATCATCCGGCCGTTGTAGGTGAGACTTTTACATCTTTGCTCAGCCGCTCGAAAGCTCTTCCGGTGTATCTGCCCGAACTAGAACGCTATCTGCTCGAATATCCGGAAGCACAATCAGAAAATATCCAATCTGAGTTCTATTGGGAGAAGGTAAATTTTGGACTCAAGCCAACCCTTCGCATTGTGCAGGCCATCGTCTATCGAGATTCCCGTTCTACTCATCCGGCCTATGCCGTGGCTGTGAAGCAACTTTACGCGAGCCACTACTTCGAGACCGCTCTGGATTTAACCGTTTGCGTGCGCGACCAGGAGAATCCCGACCGCGGCTTCTATTTGATCACTCTTAAAGGTTCGCAGCAGGCTGGGTTGACCGGCCTGAAAGGCGGAATCGTGAGAAAAGTTGCCGTAGACAAAACCCGCTCTTCGCTCGAACGGGCCCTTGGAGCCATCAAACAAAAGTTGGAAAGCCGGACGGATTGATCCGGCTGCCTGTGGGGATTCATGGTTCTTCCTGATCGCAGAACAGCGAGTGTTTTACTCACAATCCTTCTCTTCGCGATTGTACTTACCGTCGTCTACGTCGCGCGCACAGTCATCGTCATTTTCGCGTTTTCGATCTTGTTCGCATATCTGATTAATCCGATCGTGCGATTCCTGCAGCGACACTCTCTTTTCTTCAAAAACCTGCGAGGCCCGCACGTCGTGGAAGCCTATCTCGCCCTGATCGCCCTGACCGTGCTTCTCTCCCACGGTCTCTTTCCTGAGTTTCGCAAGAGCGCCGGCCAGCTTCTCGCGTCAATTCCCACTCTCACGGACCGAGTCTCCTCCGGAGAAATTGCCAACAACCTCGGAAATAACCTCGGTAGGGCCGATGAGCAAGCCAACCAGATCAGAATCTTCCTCCAGCGTCATCGCGCGAATGCCGAACGCGCCGCCGCGGCAATCGAAGAATCCGCCCCTGCGGCGCTAGCCGGATTTGTCGTGATCCCTATTCTCGCAATCTTTTTCCTAAGTGACGGGGAGAATCTTGCCACCCAGGTCATTCATCTCGTGTCTGCCAAAGAAAATCGCGCGGCCGCGCGATCGCTGGCGGACGAATTGCACGTGATGCTGCAGCGCTACATCAGGGCGAAAGTAATCCTTGGAGGGCTCTCTCTTCTCTACTGTTTGATCGCGATGCTCCTGTTGGGATTTCCAAACGCGATCGTGCTGGGCGTTCTTGCTGGAATACTGGAGTTCATTCCCGTCGTGGGTTGGATGACCGCAGCGGTAATCATTGTCACGGCGGGAGCCCTCAGTCACTCGCATTGGATATGGATGCTTGCCCTGCTCGTTGTCTGGCGCATTCTGATGGACTACGCCATTGCGCCGCGGGTCATGGGACACGAGCTCGAAATTCACCCTCTGCTCGCAATTTTCACTCTCATGGTGGGCGGCGCGGTCGGTGGAATCGTGGGAATCTATCTTTCTGTGCCTCTCGTCGCCGCTTTGCGGGTCATCTACCGAAGGTTCGCCTCGCCTCCGGTCGGTGCGACCGTCCCGGGCAGCATTGTCGACAGCCCGGAAGCAAGAAGCGAGACATCCGTGATGGCCTGAGCGCTGCGTTGAGCACTGCGATTATGGAAACAGATACCATGAGACGACGACTTCAGATTGTTGGAGAACTTCACCCACGCACGCGCTCATTCGCAAGCATCGAAGATGCGATTGCGTCGATACGCGCAGGACAAATGGTGATCGTTGTCGACGATGAAAGTCGCGAAAACGAAGGTGACCTGACTATCGCCGCTGAGAAGATTACGCCGCAAGTTATCAATTTCATGGCGCAGTACGGCCGCGGACTGATTTGTTTGGCGATGACACCCGAGCATCTCGACGCGCTCGACATTCCACTAATGGTTCCTCACAACAGCTCGCGATTTGAAACCGCTTTTTGCGTAAGTATCGAGGCGAAGCAGGGTACAACCACCGGAATTTCCGCCGCTGATCGCGC
>DATMQC010000172.1:0-34102 GCA_035567275.1 Chthoniobacterales bacterium
CAGGCGGATTTCAGGTGGCAACAATGGACCTCAACTCGGGGATGACACGCATTGCGATCGACGAGGGCGAGAGTCCTTGTTGGGGTCCCGATTCACGGCATATCATCTTTTCAAGAGGGTCCGGTCTATACCTTTTTGACACGGTTACCGGCAAAGAAACACGCCTTGTTGGAGATCTGGGAAGGATCTCCGAACCTGCCTGGTCCCATTAAGATATAACTATTCTGCGATGAAGAAGACTTTCTCCCTTATCTTTGTTTTTGCGCTGACTCTTACCGCCTGCCAGCAGCACAAGCAGGAATATGCTGGGGTCGAAGGCGACATCGTGAACGGAACCCCACTTCCTCCGCGTCAAGAGGGTATTTCATTCTTCAGCAATAACGTGGAGAAGGGACAGTTTCAGCCGATCTACTTTGGGTTCGACAGCTTCGAAATTTCTCCGTCAGAGGCGGCAAAACTGCGCCACCTTGCCGGATTCATGAAAGGCGCCCGCAATAACATCATTCTCGCCGGTTTCACTGATGAACGAGGCACCCCGGAGTACAATCGCGGTCTCGGAGAACGCCGCGCCCAGGCCACCCGAAACTTTCTGCTTTCCCTTGGCGTCTCCTCAGCGCGCATTCAAACGGTGAGCTTCGGTCAGGAAATGCCGGCAGATCCGGGTCATAACGAATCTGCATGGGCTAAGAACCGCCGGGCTGAGACTGGTGTTGTCCGTTAGATCGGTGCCTGTTCGCCAAACGCGGCGCAGAAAAGGGCCGCTGCCCGTCGATCTTGAGGGAAAAATAGGTCGGAATGAGATGAATCCCGTCCGGTCCGGCATGCGCTGAAGGCGAAAGGCTTTTGCCTTTCCTTATCCGCTGGAATCCTTGAAAAACAAAACCGTTTACAGATGAGTCAAGTTTTTTCCATATCCGCGCATTAATCATTAGGTGGTTTTGCTTTTCAAGGATTCTATAGAGCGGGACCACAAACCTAAATGTACCGGATTCTCACACCACTTACTAGATGCACGCACGAATGAAAAACCGAAACGCAGCATGCTCGTCGGGCGCGGGGGATTTGCCCCCCGGACCTTTGAGAAGATTTCGGTCCAGCGAGAGCGAGGCCGCCTCGCCGGATCGGCGCTCCCAGCACGACCTTAATACCCTTACGTCTCGCTGGTCTGAGGTGCGGCCTCGCTCGCTTGGGGTTTGATCCGATCTCACCGTGTAGAGGTGCATGGAAGACCAGAACTTGCCCGACGACGAAACGTTGGTCCGCCGGGCTCAGAACGGCGAGACTCGGGCCTTCGATCTGCTCTGGCAGAAGTATAGCCCCCGCATCTACTCTCTGATTTACAATATGACCGCGAATCACGAAGATTCGAACGATTTGCTCCTTGAAGTCTTCGCTAAGGCATATCGCTCCATCAATGGGTTCCGGGGCAAATCAAGCTTTTACACCTGGATACACGCAATCGCCGTCAATATGACCATCAATTTCGTGAAAAAGCGCGGCCGCCGCTTTCAACTTAGTCTGGATGATCTGGATACAAATGTACAAAATGATAAAGAATTGATTGACTTGGCGGCAACAAATTCGCCAATTCGAGAGGTAGATCTCTCGGAACTTCAACAGAGATTGAACGAAGCTATGATGAAGCTGTCTGTTGAGCATAGAGCAGTCGTCACCATGTTCGACATCCAAGGTATGCCGCACGCGGAGATTGCCAAAATACTCGGGATTCCCGAGGCGACAGTGCGCTCTCGGCTGTTTTATGCACATCGGCAGTTGCAGAATTACCTCGAGGAGTTTAGAAAGAAATGATGCTCGACGAACAGCAGCTACAAAAATTGCTTCGGATTAAACGTTTTGAGCAGCCACCCCCCGGGTATTTTGACAGGGCGTTGATCGAATTCCATCGGCGCCAGCGCGAGGAACTTTTGCGGCGCTCGGCCACCTTGATCTGGTGGGAACGTTTTGTTTCCGGGCTTGGGAATTTTCGGGTTCCGAGTTATGCCTACGGTGCGGCGTTCGGTGCCTTTGTGGTCGTTGCGACGATTGTTGGTTCCGGTTTGTGGGCCCCTTACCAGGATACCGCCGACTTGAGCGCGAATAGAGTGGTCCTATCCGGACCCGAGGCTCAGGAAGTGGCGGTTAACCGGCTTGCGCTCAGCGGAAATCTTGATTGGTCGACGTTCCATCACACCGCTTCATCGCCCAAGGTCGTCCCGGTCATTCGACCGTCTCAGACCGCTCTACCTCGCTATGTTTTGGATGGACGACCTGTAAGCTACGAAGCTTCGTTCAGCTTTTAAAAGCAATGGTCGAAATCGTTGGACGTAGGCCTATTCGGAGACTGGGCGCAGAAGCTCTGAAAGCTGGCGTGATCTTTTTCCTGCTCAGTGCTTCAAGACTCTTCGCTCAGCAGGGTCTCAATTCCATTTCCACCGAAGTTACAAGGGTCTTCGACCAGGCAAAAAACGCTGTCGTACGGATCCAAGCCGAAGATGAACATGGCCGGCTGGCCGGTACGGGTTTTTTTATTGATCCG
This sequence comes from Chthoniobacterales bacterium, assembly GCA_035567275.1. Taxonomy (GTDB): domain Bacteria; phylum Verrucomicrobiota; class Verrucomicrobiia; order Chthoniobacterales; family JAFAMB01; genus DASZHC01. The sequence continues at coordinate 2,537 of DATMQC010000172.1, forward strand.
GCCGGAACAATTGTGACCGCGTATGAAGTGGGTGGCGAATCCTGGGACCTTATTGTCGAGTTCGGCTCTAGCCGGTATCCGGCCCAGCGGCTGGTCGCCGACCCTCGTAGCGGAATCGCCCTTCTTAAGGTTTCCGCCGATACTCCCTGGCTGTCGACCGGGGATTCCGACGGACTCAAACTGGCTTCACCGGTGGTCACGATCGGCTATCCGATGGATCTTTCTGTCACCCCATCGTTCGGAATGATTGGGGGATTCGATCTTAAATATCTGAATCAATATTTCAGCACGACCCTTATTCGGGTAAATATCGCCGCGCAGCGCGGGGAGGCAGGATCCCCTGTATTGAATTTGCAAGGAGAGGTCGTGGGCATCTTGATCTTTCCGATCGACAACCGCACCGCGTGCTATGCCCTGCCGATCAAGGCAGCAGAAAAGGTGCGCACGGACTATGTTCGATTCGGCGAAGTGAGGCCCGGATGGGTAGGAGTAAGCGTTATAGAGGCGGATGAGCCGCTGCATAATTCAACCGCAGTTATTCAAAGCTTTGCCGACGGTTCGCCCGCAATGGATTCCGGACTTCAGCAAGGGGATGTTCTCCTGCGCATCGGCACCGTCGAAATCCGTTCGCCTCCGGATGTTGTAAATGCGTCCTTTTTTCTCACTGCCGAGCAGGACGTGCCGATCACTGTGCTCCGGGATGGAAAAGAGATTACTGTGACGGTCACAGCGGCCGATCACCCGGGTATTGTGCAGCAGAAATTTCCTTTGTTCGCACCGGCAACTCTGGAAAATACTCTTCGGACAAGAGACAGAGAGTGACGAATTTCTCGCCAAATAGTAGTTGGCGAAGTCACAAACCTGACGTACAGATCCGCGGTTCTGACCATTAAGCGCCACCGTGGAAAGTTATTGGCTTTCTCTCCGCACACGATTAGTGTGCGCATCTTACGCATGCCGACAGACGAGCCAGACAGGGGGGATCCCTCTTTTGAGGAGGCGATGGAAAGATTGGAAAAGATCGTCGAGGAGATGGAGTCATCCAAGTTGCCGCTAGAGGAGTTGATCGTTCGATACGAAGAAGGGATTCGCCTAGTTGGCGTGTGCAATCGACGACTCGCTGCCGCAGAGAACCGAATCGAAACTCTCAATCGCTCTGGTAACGGCAAAATTCTCGCGATGGCCCCGGAAGCTCAGGCTGCGCCCAAGGATATACATAAAATCAAAAATGATGAAACCAGACTCTTTTGAAGCATCATCAAGAACCAGGTTGCTGGACGCCATTAATTCGCCCGCCGACCTCAAACGTCTTGAAGAAGGGCGACTTCCCCAACTCGCTCAAGAGATACGCGATGAGCTGATTACGATTCTTTCACAGACCGGTGGACATCTCGGTCCTAATCTGGGTGTGGTAGAGTTGACGATCGCGCTGCACCGGGTTTTCAATACGCCGAAAGACAAGCTGGTCTTCGACGTAAGCCACCAGGGATATGTTCACAAGCTCCTTACCGGGCGGCGCGACCGCTTCAATACGATACGACAATATCAGGGCTTGAATGGATTTCTCCTGAGGAGCGAGAGCGAACACGACTGTTACGGCGCCGGCCATGCGGGGACCGCACTTTCAGCAGCCCTCGGCATGGCGGTTGCGCGGGATCGAAAAGGCACGAAGGAAAACGTCGTCGTTGTCGCAGGAGACGCAGCGTTCACGTGCGGAACGAGCTACGAAGCCCTGAACAACGTCGCCGAGAACACCAAACGCTTCATCGTCGTTCTCAATGACAACGAATGGTCCATTGCGAAAAATGTTGGGGCAATCGCCAATTACTTAAACAAGCTGGTCACGAGCGATACCTACAGCCATCTGCATGAGAAGGCGGCGAAGTTCGTTGAGATTATCGGCGGCAAGTATGCTCAGCAGCTCGCGCACAAAGTTGAGGAAGGCGTGAAACATCTCGTTCTTCCCAGCGTCGTCTTTGAGGACCTCGGATTGCGTTATTATGGGCCGATTGACGGTCACGATATTCCTCTGCTGATTCAAACATTCGAGTTTTTGAAGCGACAGAACGAGCCAGTTCTTCTTCATATCATCACCCAGAAAGGGAAAGGCTACGCGCCCGCCATCGCAAAGCCGGACAAGTTTCATGGTCTTAGCAAATTTAAACTCGAGACCGGAGAGACAGCAGCGGCGCCGACCCCTACGTACTCAGAACTTCTCGGTCAAACGTTGGCGAAATTCGCGGATCAAAATAATAAGATCATGGCGATCACTGCAGCGATGCCTTCGGGCACCGGCCTGTTTCACTTTGCCGCTAAGCATCCCTCTCAATATTTCGATGTCGGCATCGCCGAAGAGCACGCAGCGTTGTTCGCGTGCGGACTTGCAACCCAAGGATTTAAGCCGTTTCTGACTATTTATTCGACCTTCATGCAACGGGCCTACGATATGCTCATTCACGATATTGCGTTGCAGAATCTGAACGTCGCGCTCTGCATGGATCGCGCGGGGCTTTCTGGTGATGACGGGCCAACACACCATGGTCTCTTTGATATCGGCTATTTGCGGCATATCCCGAACATGGTCCATATGCAGCCGAAAGATGAAGAAGAGTTTGTGAACATGCTCTGGACAATGGCAAACTACCATCAAGGTCCGATTGCCATCCGCTATCCCCGCGGGACCGGCACCGGCGCAAAGCCCAACCCGCAACCAAAACTGCTCGAGATCGGAAAGGCCGAGGTAGTCCAACATGGCCGCGATGTCGCACTTTTCGGCCTTGGAAATATGTTCGCCCTTGCGGAGGAAACATCGCGTCTTCTCAGGACAGAAGGCATCTCAGTCGCCTTGATTAATCCTCGCTGGATTAAACCGATGGACACTGGAACCCTCGAATTCTTCGCCAGGAGCGTCGACGTTATCTGCACATTTGAAGATCACGTCCTCCACAACGGGTTCGGCTGCGCAGTCATCGAGCATTTATCGGAGGCGAGAATTACGACGCCGGTCGTTCGTATCGGATGGCCGGATCAGTTTGTGGAGCATGGCACGATTCCGATCTTACGAAAAAAAAATGGCCTGACCGCGGCCGCCGCCGTCGAGAAATTAAGGCCGTTCTTGAAAATTGCTCGCTCCGCCAGCCCGAAGACTGCCGCGTAGCCTGAGAAGACACGTGGGAGGGACGAATTCCTCCTCAAGCGCTTCCACCGCCCGTCCCTGAGAGGCCGCGAGCGTGCGGCGGCTGAACTTCGCACCAATCCATGAATTTTTGTGCGAAGTTCACGTAGCTATCCTGGGAATAAAGAATGAGTTCCCTTTTGTTGCACGTTTCGTTTTTCCAACCGATGATCTTTCGAATGGGTGTTGCGATCTCTGCTGACGGCCTCTCAAAGACTTATCGTACCTACAAAAAGCAAGAGGGTATTTTCGGGGCTCTGAAGGGGCTGATAGCAAGAGAGTACGAGAAAACCCATGCTGCCAAAAGTGTAACGTTCGAAATCGAGGAAGGAGAATTCGTTGGATTCCTGGGTCCAAACGGAGCCGGAAAGACAACGGTTCTCAAGATGCTTTCGGGTTTGCTCGTGCCGACTTCGGGTACCGCTCGGGTGCTGGGTTATATCCCTTGGGAACGAAAGGCGCCCTTCAAACGCCAGTTCAGCCTGGTCCTCGGACAGAAAAATTCGTTGTGGTGGGATCTGCCCGCACATGAATCGCTTGAGCTCAACCGGGCTATCTACGAAATCGACGATGTTTCCTTTAAAAAAGTGGTCGATCAACTCGCTGACCTGCTGGAAGTGCGCGACAAGCTGAACGTCATGGTTCGCGAACTCAGCCTTGGCGAGCGCATGAAGATGGAGCTGATCGCGGCACTGATTCATCGACCCAAGGTGCTTTTCCTTGACGAACCAACCATCGGTCTTGACGTGGTAAGCCAGAAAAGAGTTCGCGACTTTCTGCGGTTCTACAGCGAAGAAAACAAAATTTCGACGATCCTGACCAGCCACTATATGCAGGATATCGAAGAGCTTTGCCGGCGGGTGATCATCATCGACCATGGCCAGGTATTCTTTGATGGAGAACTATCGGAAATCATCGAAAAATTCGCCGGTTATAAGCTCTTACAATTCATCTTTCCCGAGCCCCCCTCTTGTACGTTTGATCTCGGAGAGGTAGTCGAGCGGACCAGGACATCGGTAAGATTGAAAGTCCAGCGAGACAAGGTCACGGAGGTGTGTCGACGGATCTTATCGAACTGCGAAGTCCAAGATTTCAGCGTTGAAGAGGAGCCTATCGAAGAAATCATTCGCCAGGTTTTCCATGATCATTCGGCAGCCGAGCAGCGAGCAGGCCGCGAAATCGCTCCCGCCGTCCCCTAGCCCTCCGCGAGCGGGATTAGCGGCAATAAATCACAAAATCTGTTCATAACATGTGAATAACACGTTATGGCTATTAGATACTTTGTCCAAAACCCTCGCTATTCTTTTTGCGGTTTTTCGGGCTAACTAAACCTTTACGGCTCCGGGACGAATGTTATTCTCATGGTCGCGTTCACAAAAACTCAGATTTTCAAATTCCATTGGAAAGCGTGATGAAGAACTTTTTGGTTTTGCCAGTTCATTGAGTATTGGGCTCACGGGCAAGTGGATTTTCGTCCTACCGCAATTCTCTGGTTCATCGTAGCAGCACCTTTCCTGAGTGCTGCGGTACTAGCCACCGGCTCGCTTTGGGGACTATGCATTCTCTTTACCGCCCATCTCCTTCTTATCCTCTGCACTTTTGTTCCTTCGCTGGAGGAATTCGGGCCGGTCCTAACAAAATATTCGACACCCACCCGTACAGTCTGGCTGACCATAGATGACGGTCCGGATCCGCAGACCACGCCTCAAGTCCTTGCTCTCCTTGAGAAATATGGGGCTCGCGCCACATTCTTTTTGATCGGCACAAAGGCCGCAAAATATCCGAGCCTGACGCATATGATACTGGAGGCCGGCCACTCCATCGGCAACCATACCCAAACGCATCCGAAATTTAGCTTTTGGCGCCTCGGACCAAACGAACTGGCCCGGGAGATTGACGGATTCGAGTCGACTCTTTCTTCGCTTGGCCTTCCGGCGCCAATCTGGTTCCGTGCGCCGGCTGGGATCAAAAATCCCTTTTTGCATCCGATTCTCGCCGCGAGAGGTCTGCGATTGGTCGCATGGAACGCACGGGCCTTTGATACGCAGATTGACGACTCCGAAAAGATTGTCGACAGGATCAAACGTTCGATTCGTTCGGGCACCATCATTCTGTTCCACGAAGCACGAAGGCCCGACGTCTGCCTGAATGCCCTTGACCAGCTCCTGGGTGAACTTACCTCCGAACACTTCAGCCTTATCGTCCCGAAGCCTGTGGAACTTCTCGCTGGCCGCCGCTCGATCCTTCCAAAAGCCCTTGAACGCGCCAGCAGTTAAGTCGATCTTTTTCTCATGGACGAGTACTACACCCAACTCGCCAATGCGCTTCGGGAACGCCTCGCTGTCATCGCGGATCACACTCTGAGGGCGGAAAATCCGGCATCCCATCTGGAGCGATTGCGATCGGCTTCCGAACGGATTGACGTTTTGAAAACTGCCTTGCCCCGGAATGCTGATCCCATGCTCGTCCACTATTTGCAGAGATCGAGTCTGGCTAAGGCGCTTGAGTTTGTGCAAGATCATTACCTCCGCTAATGTGATGCTCCGATGCGGATCGCTGTACTTTCGGACATACACGGAAATCTTCCGGCCCTTGAGGCGGTAACAGCGGACCTTGATCGACTTGATCCGGATCTCGTGTTCGTCGCAGGCGACTTTCAAAACCGCGGTCCGAACCCTCGCGAGGTAACGGCTTTTGTCTATCACAGTGGTTGGACCATCCTTCGCGGGAATCACGAAGACTACGTTATTCGACAAAGCCAGAGTTCAAAAATCGACGACTCCACCGATTACTACAATTGGCTGCCTGCTCGCTGGACTGCGGACTTGACACGCGACTCACTCGAATGGGTGAAAGGACTACCGATCGCAACCACTCTGGCGGGACCGGATGAGCTCTCCGTCATGATCGCTCATGGTTCCCCACGCTCTAACGATGAGGGCTTTTTTCCAACTACCCCGGAAACGAAAGCTACCGAGATGATTGGGGAGAATCCTCCAGCCCTCCTCTGTGTGGGTCATTCTCATCTTCCACTGATTCGCCGGATCAATACCACTCTACTTGTCAACGTCGGTTCCGTTGGGTTTCCCTTCGATGGCGATCACCGTGCTTCCTATGGCGTAATCAATTGGGGACCCAATCGTTGGGAGGTCGACATCCGACGAGTTGAATACGCCGTGGATAAGGTCGTTGAGGAGTTTGATCGCGTAAACTTCTACGAAGGCGCAGGCCCGCTCTCCCATCTGATTCGCCGGGAGCTTGAATCGGCCCGACCGCATCTCACACCCTTTCAATACTTGTTCGGTCGCGAAATCCGAACCGGCGATCTTTCGATCATAGAAGCTGTAGAAGTTTACCTGTCGATGCCACAGGAACAGATCGAAAACGAGTTTATCCGCGTCTTCAGGAAGTAGCTCGCGCCGAGTCGTGGCCCGGGTTACGGAAGAAAGATACTCGCGCAGAGGAACGCGGCCAAAGAGCGGTCCACTGGAGGGCGTCCACTCCGTCGGCGGGCACCCCGAGACCTCGGGCCTCGCGCAAAGGTACGCCGAGGCACGCTTGGCGACAAACACCTCAAGAACGGGATTGGCCGCATAGGGAACTTTAAATCCAAGCCTTTGCGGACCCCGGCGTAACTTTGCGGGAGGCTCTCTCCCTCCAGGCACCCTCCGCGCAAATGTTGAATGTTGAGATATGACCCCGTCGCCTGATTCTTATCTGGAATAGAGCTCGACGACTAATTGCTCATTTACGATCGGGGCGATCTCCTCCCGTGACGGGATTCGCATCACCTTGCCTTGAAACTGATCCTTGTCGACAACCAGCCAATCGGGGACAGGCTGAATTTGGGTCAGCTCGAGATTTCGAGTGACCAATCTCCGCGAACCAGGCTTGTCCTTAATCACAACAATATCGCCAGCCTTCAAGTTGTAGGAAGGAATGTTAACCTTGTGATTGTTCACAGTCACATGTCCATGAGCAACCAACTGTCGGGCGGAACCCCGGGAGTTAGCGAATCCCATGCGATAAACGATGTTATCCAGCCGTGTCTCTAACATCTGGAGCAGCGTCTCACCGGTCACGCCGCGTTTTCGAAGGGCCGTCTCAAAATAACGGCGGAACTGCCGCTCCATGAGCCCGTACTGGTAGCGCAGTTTCTGTTTCTCAGCCAGAGCAGTTGCGTAGTCGGATTGCTTTCGCCGAGACCCTTTCGGTCCGTGCATGCCGGGAGGATAATTTTTCCGTTCGAGAGACTTGCTCGGACCAAAGAGCGCAACTCCGTAACGACGACTAATTCTTGACTTGGGACCGGTATAACGAGCCATGATAAATTATATCTTTGATCAGACGCGGCGCTGTTTCGGCGGCCGGCAGCCATTGTGCGGGACCGGCGTAACATCGCGGATGACAGAAATATCAAGGCCGATAGCCTGGATCGCACGAACCGCCGACTCGCGGCCGGCCCCCGGCCCTTTCACCAAAACCTCGACTTCCTTCAAGCCGTGCCCCATGGCCTGCCTGCACGCGTCCTGTGCCACCAATTGCGCCGCGTAAGCGGTGCTCTTTCGGGAACCCTTGAATCCGACCTTTCCTGCACTGGACCAGCCGATCACGTTCCCGTTCAAGTCGGTGATAGACACGATCGTATTGTTGAAAGTCGCAAGAACATGCGCCACGCCGGTAGAAACATTTTTGCTGCCTTTGGCTTTGACGATTTTCGGTTTTTCCACCTCGCCGCTATCCAGCGAAAGGCTTACTTTTGCCGGTTCAACCTCTTTCTTAGCTTTCGGCTTCTGGACACGCGGAGCTTTCACCGGCTCGGAAGATGGTGTTTGAGGAGGCGCCGGAGTAGCTGCCTCTACGCCACGGGCTGATGTGGCGGCACTCGCCGATTCCTTTTTTGGCGTTGGGGTGGATGATTCGCTAGCCATTCTTGCCATTTCAGTTAACTAAACTTTTCCTGACTTCGCGTCCTTGTTTCTTTGCACGCCTACGGTCTTGCGGGGCCCTTTCCGGGTTCTGGCATTCGTTGAGGTTCTCTGCCCGCGGACCGGTAGGCCACGAATATGCCGAATGCCCCTATAGCTCCGAATGGCCTGCAAACGTTTGAGATTGCCCTGGATTTCCCGACGCAAATCTCCTTCGACCAACAATCCGCTAGCATTGATCGCGTGAACAATTTCACCGAGTTGCTCAGGCGAAAGATTTTTGGCTCGTGCGTTTGGATCGATGTTTGCTTGCTCCAGGATCTTTTTCGCTGTCTTCGGGCCAATACCGTAAATGTAAGGCAACGAAGCTTCGATCCGCTTATCTCCAGGTATATCAACTCCAAGTAATCGAGGCATATCTAGGCATCCGGGCTGTCTTTGAGTTCGTCCGTTTCTGCGGGCTGAACCAAGCGGTTTATCCTTGTCGTTGTTTATGCCGTGGATTTTTGCAAACCACACGGACGACGTTTCTTCTTTTTACAATTTTACAGCTCTCACAGAGCCGCTTAACCGAAGGTCGTACTTTCATTCCAGTTCGTCCTCAGGGGACAAAAAAACGCAGCCCGCGGAGAGTTACTCCCAGGAGCGTTCTCATCTCACTAAAACCTCACTTTTGCCGGAAGGTTATGCGGCCTTTCGTCAAATCGTAAGGCGACATCTCTACCATAACTTTGTCGCCTGGCAAGATCCGAATGAAATGCAGCCGCATTTTTCCTGAGATATGCGCCAAAATGCGATGTCCGTTGGGCAGTTCCACCCGGAACATTGTATTTGGGAGCAATTCAACTACCCTGCCTTCAACTTCGATGACGTCTTTTCGCGCCATGTCAAAATTTCCGGTTCACCTTTAGTCACAAGAACTGTATGTTCGAAATGCGCCGACGGGGAATGATCAGCCGTCACCACCGTCCAGTCGTCTCGCAATACTTTCACAGCGGCCTGGCCCATGTTAACCATGGGCTCGATCGCCAAGGTCATTCCAGCTCTGAGTTTTGCACTTGCTGCAGGCGTCCGATAGTTCGGGATTTGCGGTTCTTCATGCAGATGCCTTCCCACGCCATGGCCCACAAACTCTCTGACGACGCTAAACCCGTTTGCCTCGATCTCATCTTGTATTGCCGCACAAAGCTCGCTTAATCTGCGGCCGTCACGAGCTTTCTCGATTCCCTTGTACAATGCTTCTTCTGTGACAGTCAGCAGCCTTTGAACGTCGCCACTTATTATCCCGACCGGAACCGTGGCCGCGGTGTCGCCAACGAATCCGTCCAGGACGACTCCAATGTCAAGCTTCACGATATCACCATATTGAATTCGCCGTGAGCCGCCGATTCCGTGCACAACCTCGTCGTTTATCGAGATGCAGATATTGCCGGGAAATCGCCGGTAACCAAGAAAAGCGCTCTTGCATCCCGACTCGAGCATCAGCCTTGCGCCAGCCTGATCAACATCCTTGGTCGTTATTCCAGGACTCAGCATTGCTGAGAGCGCATCGAGGATCTGGCTTGCAAGCTTGCAGGAAGCCCGCATCTTGTTGATTTCCAGAGGTGTTTTTATGGGGATCATTCACTGATCAAACGGCTCAAGTCGTCAAATACCACCGCCACTTCGCGGTCGGCATCGACGCGGGCCAATATACCTCGTCTCCCGTAAAAGTCTGTCACTGGGAAGCTTTTCTCTCGATACTCGTTCATCCGATGCGCGAGAACATTGTCTGTATCATCGGCACGAGCTTCAAGTTTGCCGCCGCAATTCGGACAGGGATCAACCGCATGCTGGACATGTCTACCCAGGCTGATCACCTTGCCGCAATTCGAGCATGTAAGCCTTCTCTTCATCCGGGTGCGAATCGTCTCCTCAGTGGCATCAAGAAAAATAGCCAATTCCAAGGGTGAGCCACGCTTGGCAAGCAGCTCTTCGAATTGCTCAGCCTGCACCAACGTCCGGGGGAAGCCATCGAACAAGAATGCGCTATTCGTTCGATCCAACCACGCGGCGACAACGCTCATAATCAATTCATCCGGAGCCAGTCCTCCCTGAGAAATGATTTTCTGAGATACCAGCCCAAGCTCGGTCCCGAGTTTGGCTTCTCCTCTCAAAATCGCGCCCGTAGAGGTAGCGGGCAATCCGAACTTCTTTTGTATCAATTCTGCTTGCGTTCCCTTGCCCGATGCCGGTGGGCCCAGGAGAACGATTCGTTTCTTCACCCTTGCGGTACCCCTCTATCGCTGATTGACAAAAATGGACACCGCCACCCCGGCGACAGCCAGCAACGCAAACGCGAGCCACATCCACAGTAGCACGCTCTCTTTGACAACTCTGCCCGTGCCTCCAACCGCGCGTTCAAATCGCCCTCGGATGCGGCCTTTGCGCAAAAAGCCGTCATAATGCCGCTGAATGAGATGGGTCTCCACCTGCCGCATCGTATCGAGAAGAACGCCTACAATGATCAGGAGGCTGGTGCCCCCAAAAAAACGGGCTGTCATGCGCGGAACGCCCAGCCAGGTGATCATCGTTTCGGGGATTACCGCGATAATGGTCAGAAACAGCGCGCCGGCAAACGTCAACCGGGTCAGCGTATATTCCAAAAAGTCTGCCGTCGGTTTCCCTGGCCGATACCCAGGGATGTAACCGTTATACTTCTTGAGGTCGTCGGCGATCTGCGTGGGTTGAAATTGAATGGCGACCCAAAAAAAGCTGAAGAAAAAAATGAGGACGGCGGTCATCAGGTAATGCCAGAAACCGACTGCAAGCGCATTGGACAGCGTAACGGCCCATTCTGCATTGCGGAAGGCCATGCTCAGGATCGTTGACGGGAAAAGCAAGATGGCCTGCGCGAAAATGAGCGGCATCACCCCGACGGCATTTACCTTCAAAGGCAGATACTGAGTTTGACCTCCATATACCTTCCGGCCGACAACGCGCTTAGCGTACTGAATGCTGACCTTTCTCTGTGCCTGAGTGAGCGCGATCACGGAAGCGACTACCAGAACCAGGAATGCAATCATCAACACGAGCACAATTGGGCTGACCCGGCTTGGAGCTCCTCCAGATGGCACAAACGTATTCCAAACCTGCACGAGAGCGCCCGGCAACGAAGCCACGATACCAACAGTGATGATCAGCGATGTCCCGTTCCCAATTCCGCGATCGGTGATCTGATCTCCGATCCACATGAGGAACATTGTTCCGGCGCTGAGAGTGATCACTGCAAGAAGCTGAAATCCGAGCCCAGGATTCTCAACAAGAGGACCGAGCCGAGCCGTAACCGATTCAATTCCCTGGAGGAAAGGATTCGAGGCCGGATTCTGCATAGAAACGGCAAGGAGATATCCCTGGAAGATGCAAAGCCCCAGGGTCACATACCGGGTATACTGAGTGATCTTCTGGCGGCCGCCATCCTCACGAGCCAGTTTGTTCAGACGCGGAATCACAGCAGTCAGCAGCTGCATCATAATTGATGCGCTGATGTACGGCATGATACCGAGCGAGAAGATAGCGCAATGCTCAAGCGCACCCCCGGCAAAAATGTTGAATAGAGCAGCGACTCCGCCTCCGGCAGACTTCGACATGGAAGTCTGAAACCATTCGTTCAGAACGTGGGCATTGACTCCAGGAATCGTAATTGCGGCGCCGGCACGAACAATGACCAGCATCGCAATCGTAAAAAGAATGCGCTGCCGGAGCTCTGGAATTTTGAAAATATTCGTGAAGGCAGAGATCATGGGGAAAACTACTGGCTATTTGCCAACGACGACCGCCGATCCCCCTGCCTGCTCAATCTTCTGACGCGCGGCCTCACTGAATTTGTCAGCTTCGACAGTTAAAATCTTGGTTAATTCACCCCGGGCGAGGATCTTCACGCCGTCGCATTTGCCATTAACGAAACCTTTGTCCCGCAAAAGCTGTTCGTTAACTCGCGTCCCGGAGTCGAATTCTTCAAGGTCCCCGATATTGACGAGCGCAAACGAGGTTTTGAACGCGGCGTTATTGAAACCCCGCTTGGGCAAACGCCGGATTAGCGGCATTTGGCCACCCTCAAATCCAAGTCGAATGCTGCCACCCGAACGTGCCTTCTGTCCCTTGTGGCCCTTTCCGCTAGTCTTGCCGTGACCGGAGCTTTCTCCGCATCCGAGCCGCTTTACCCGATGCTTGGCGCCGGGACGAGGTTTTAATTCATGTAACCGCATAAATACTTTTCTGCTAACGAGGCCGCGCCTCAGACCGGCGAGATGCAGGGATCTCAAGGTCGCGTTGGGAGGAGCGTCAGTTTTGCTTTTCAAGGATTCTAGAGAGACTCTCTATTGCGCGTCCGGACTTTGTACCCAGGTCCTCTGCAGAACGCGCTCGAGATATTTTTACCTTTGTGCCTTGCCACGTAGCTTCAAAATATCCTGGCGATGACGAAGACCGCGTAGCGCTTCGATCGTCGCTTTCACGACATTCGCATGGTTGCTCGAGCCAAGCGATTTCGCGAGCACATCCTTGATTCCCGCAGCTTCCACAACAGCCCGCACACCGCCGCCGGCGATGACACCGGTTCCCGGAGAAGCCGGACGCAGGAGAACTCGTCCACCTCCAAATTCGCCGATAACCTCATGTGGAATGGTATTTTCCCGAACGGCAACTTCGACCATCGATTTCCGGGCGGATTCAGATGCCTTCCGAATGGCCTCTGATACTTCGTTTGCTTTCCCAAAACCGTAGCCGACGCGCCCCTTGTGGTCTCCGGCAACGATCAGCGCACTGAAACTGAAACGACGCCCACCCTTAACGACCTTGGCGCAACGGTTGATAAACACGACCTTCTCGGTGGTGTCGCCTTTCTGTGCGTTACGATCACCTGCCGAATGATCACGCCGATGTCTTACGTCAGTTGCCATAATTACTTTCGCGTTGGCATGCGAGTCTCAGACTTGCCGCCAACAAATCAGAACTCTAAACCTCCTGCGCGAGCCGCATCGGCAAGCGCCTTGACCTTCCCGTGATAGCTGAACCCTCCCCGGTCAAATACCACGGCTTTGATTTTTTTCTCTGTTGTTCTTTCGGCGAGAAGAGCGCCGACCTTTTCAGCCATAGCGACATTTGCGTTTGTTCGGCCTTTTCCTTTGACACCTCGTTCGAGAGTCGAGGCGGCCACGAGCGTTTTGCCTGCAGTATCGTCGACCACTTGTGCATAAATGTGCTTACCTGAAAAATGTACCGCGAGCCGGGGACGGTCCGTCGTACCGAAAACACGCTTGCGAATTCGTATATGTCGTAATTTAACGTGATTAATCGTAGCCATTTATCACCGCAGACTCGGGTCTTTGTACCAGTTCCGCCCCTCAATGTTGTTATTGTACGGTCTTTCCTTCCTTCCGTAGGATCTGTTCGCCCGCGTACCGAATGCCCTTGCCCTTGTAAGGTTCCGGGGGGTAATAGGAGCGAATATCCGCCGCAACCTGACCAACCACTTGCTTGTCGATTCCATCAATCAAAATCCTGGTACTTTCCTGAACCGTGATCTTGATTCCATCCGGAATCGGAAACACCACCGGATGGGAAAATCCAATGTTCAAATTCAAATTCTTTCCTTGAACCTGGGCGCGAAACCCGACGCCATGGATCTCGAGGATTTTCTGGAATCCTTTGGTGACGCCGACCACCATATTGTTGATGAGGCTGCGTGAGAGGCCGTGAAGCGCTTTAACGCTTCTTGTTTCGACATCCCGATTCAACACGGCTTGTTTGCCGTCAACCCGGATCTTAATTTGCCCGGGTAAAACCCATTGCAATTTGCCCTTCGGACCTTCGACTTGAATTGAACCGTCCTCAGAGACAGCCATTTTCACTTTGTCGGGAATTTCGATCGACTTTTTTCCGATACGAGACATACAAGCCTCCTTACCAAACGAGAGCCAGCAATTCGCCCCCAACATTCTCTTTGCGGGCCTCGCGGCCAGTAATTATTCCCCGTGAGGTCGAAAGAATTGCTACACCCATTCCACCAAGAACCCTGGGAATATCGTCCGAGCCAACATATTTTCGCAATCCGGGTTTACTGACTCGCTTTAGGCCGGTCAGGGCCGGAATGCGATTCACAAACTTCATCGTGACTTTGATCTGCGCAGGTTTGGCCTCGGTATCAATTTCGAATTCAGAAATATACCCCTCCTGCTTAAGGATTCGGGCAATCTCTTCTTTCATTCGCGAGTATGGTGCAGAAACGTCGCCCCGGTGCGACCGGGCAGCGTTACGCAACCGCGTCAAAAAATCTGCAATGGGGTCTGAAAGATTACTCATCGCTCATTCTCCGGGAGCCGCAGTCTTTGTGACTTGCTTCTTATCACTGAATGGCACGCCTAGTTCGGTCAACAGTGCCTTGGCTTCGTCGTTTGTTCTCGCAGTAGTCACAATCGTTATATCAAAACCTATGTTTCGCTTGATTCTGTCGAGCTCGACCTCGGGAAAAATCGACTGATCTTTCACGCCAAGCGTGTAATTGCCTTTCCCGTCAAATGCCTTTGCCGAAATTCCGCGAAAGTCGCGAATTCGCGGTAGCGCCATTTTGATGAGGCGCTCGAGAAACTCATACATTCTATCACCGCGCAAAGTCACTTTTGCGCCAATCGCCTGACCCTTGCGGAGCTTGAAATTCGATATGCTTTTCTTCGACTTGGTTTCAGCCGGTTTCTGGCCGGTGATCAGAGCCAACTCCTTCTTCGCATCCTCAAGCGTCTGCTTCACATCGCTTCCTTGAGCGGGGATACAGGTGTTAACAACCACCTTGTCGACCTTTGGCACCTGCAACAGATTTTTATAGCTAAGCTTTTCACGCAACGCCGGCACGACGCGATCCTTATATTCCTTGTAAAGTTCCGCTTGCATCGTCTATTCCTTACGTCCCTTCTTTGCCGGCTTGGCGGCCCTGGCCGCTCGGGCCTCGGCCAACTTGACATTCGAAATGTGAATCGGTCCCTCCCGCGTTATGATCGCGCCGTTCGGATTATCTTGTGATTTGCGACGCGTCTTCTTGATCAGGCGGACCCCCTCGATCAACACCTGATTCTTTTTCGAGAGCACCTGCAACACTTTGCCGGAGGCACCACGATGGTTGCCGGAGAGCACAATAACCTGATCCCCTTTTTTGACGTGAAATTTCGCTCTGTTCATAACACCTCCGGAGCAAGCGAAATGATTTTCATAAAATTCTTCTCGCGCAGCTCGCGCGCGACGGGCCCGAAAATTCGCGTGCCTCGCGGGTTCAAATCCTTGTCGATGATAACGATCGCGTTGTTATCAAAACGCAGATAGGAGCCGTCATCTCGCTTAACAGGCTGCTTTGTACGAACCACCACAGCTCTCACAACCTCGCCCTTCTTCACCGTACCGCTGGCCGTTGCCTCTTTGACGTTGCATGTAATCACATCACCGACCGAGGCGAATGCGGTCTGTTTGCCTATCACCCCAATCATCGTCGCCATCCGGGCGCCGGTGTTATCAGCTACATCCAGTCTGGAGCGAAGTTGAATCATGATTCAAGCCCTCCCGTTAGCTCCGTAGCACTTCTACCAACCGCCATCGCTTCAAGCGGCTTAACGGTCGGGTTTCTTCTACGCGCACCAAATCACCGACGGCGCATTTATTCTGTTCATCGTGCGCGTACAACTTCTTCGTCCGCTTGACGATCTTTCCAAACTTCGCATGCGGAACTCGACGAACGACCGCCACGACGATTGTCTTATCCATCTTATTGGATACAACCTCGCCTACCCGCGTTTTCCGAAGATGCCGCTTCGGAATTCCAGACTGCTGCGGTTGAGCTTCCGGCCCCGACTTCACGTCCGCCTCACGCGGAGCGGAATTTTCATCGGGCAGAGCTTCGGCCGCCGTGGCAGTACCTTTAGCATCTACAGTCTCTTCACTCATTTTAGGTCTCTATTTCTTCTCGACGAAGCGGCCTCGTTTCGCAGGTTTCACGCCGAAATCGGCGAGCAAACAAATGCCGTCATCACTTTTAAGCCTCGGTGTTTTTGGAGCGCTGCGTCAAAATCGTCTCAATTCTCGCTACCTCTCTGCGATTGATCCGGATCACGCTCGGCTTCTCCAGCGCGCCGGTTTGCTGTTGCAGTCGCAGATTAAATGCATCCTTTCGCAATTCGCGTCGGCGGGCGATCAGCTCGTCATTGCTCAATTCGCGTAGTTCTTTGATTTTCATCTCAGGCTTCTCTCTTTGCCGATTTATGCAGCCAGCGCATGTTGCCGGCTGATGAAGCGGGTGCGAATCGGAAGCTTCGTAGCGGCAAGGCGCAGCGACTCACGCGCGACCGACTCCGATACTCCATCCAGCTCAAAAATGATGTTTCCAGGGCGAACCGTTGCAACCCAGTGTTCGGGATTGCCCTTACCTTTTCCCATTCGAGTTTCCGGCGGCCTCTGCGTGACAGACTTGTCCGGGAAAATCTTGATCCAAAGCTTTCCTTTGCGCTTCATGTTGCGGGTCAATGCGACACGGGCGGCTTCGATCTGCGTATTTGTTACCCAGGCCCGGTCAAGCGTCTGCAAAGCGTATTCGCCGAATGAAATGGAGACGTTCCGCGTGGCGCTGCCGGCGCGGCTTCCGCGCTGCGTCTTGCGGTACTTCACCCTCTTTGGCATCAATGGCATAAATCAACCTCCTGGCCGGCAACTATCTTGAAGCGGGGGCTGGCTGGTGGCCCGTCTCTTTCTTTTGCGGCTGTTGCTGTTCAAGGATCTGCTCGGGTTTGCAGATCCAGCATTTCACTCCAATCTTCCCATAAACGGTATTTGCCTCAGCAAACCCGTAGTCGATCGGTGTCCGAAGCGTGTGCAGCGGGATTTTCCCTTCCCGGTACCATTCAGCACGCGAGATCTCCGCTCCACCGAGCCGGCCAGAGCAGCGAATCTTGATTCCGAGGGCCCCAAAATCCATGGTTGTCTGAACGGCCTTTTTCATAGCGCGACGGAAGGAGATACGGCGCTCAATCTGGAGCGCGACATTTTCGGACACCAATTGCGCATCCAGTTCAGGCGTCTTGATTTCCTGGATATCGATCTTGACCTGCTTTCCACCCGACATCCGGGTGATCTCTTCGGTCATCTTCTCGATTTCCGCACCCTTTCGGCCAATCACGATCCCAGGGCGCGCGGTGTAAATCGTCACTCGAATGCTGTTCCAGGCACGCTCAATCACGATCTTCGCGACGGCGGCCATCGACAGTTTCTGCTTTACAAAATGGCGAATTCTGAGATCGGCATGAAGAAAATCCGAGAATTCTTTTGACGACGCGTACCAGCGGGAACGCCAATCCTTGCTAAGCGCAAGTCGGAAACCGATTGGATTTACTTTCTGCCCCATACTTATTCTTTCTCTTCTCGGGATTTCGTTTCAGTCGCTGTTTCAACGGGCTTGACCGGCTTCGGGGTTTTTTGCGCAACACCGGTCTGCTTGACCTCCGCGGTTGCGGCCCCTGCCGAGGTCGTCTTCTTTTGTTTTTTCGGCCGTTCCGTTTCGTTTCCGGCCGCTTTTGAAACATGTCTTGCACGAGGCCTCTCAACCGCCGGAGCAAGGTCATCGCTCAGAATTATTCGAATATGGCTGGTCCTCTTGCGCAACGGGCTTGCGCTGCCACGCGCTCGTGCCCTGAATCGCTTAAATGTCGGGCCTTCACCAACAACCGCCTCCTTAACCCGCAGGGTATCCACCTTGAGCTCGGCATTGTTTTCCGCGTTTGCGATCGCGCTTCTGAGAGTCTTCTTCACCAGCGCGGCCGCCTTTTTCGGGCTAAACGTTAAGAGGTCCAGGGCGTCCGAAGCAGAACGGCCCTGAATTTCACGCGTCACTTCGCGCGCCTTGAACGCGGAAATACGCGCAAACCGATATATTGATGTTACCTGCATGCTTCTCTACGTCGGAATAGGACGCTCCTTACTTCGCCACCTTGGCGGTGTGCGCGCCATGTTTCTTAAATGTTCGGGTTGGTGAAAACTCGCCCAGCTTGTGCCCAACCATGTTCTCCGTCACAAAAACTGAATTGAAGATCTTGCCGTTATGTACAAGAAAGGTATGTCCAACGAAGTCTGGCGTAATCATTGAACGACGCGACCACGTTTTTATCGGTTTCTTGGAAACGCCAGTACTCATTTTCTCGACTTTCTCGAGAAGCTTGACATCCACAAAGGGACCTTTTCTCAGCGATCTGGCCATACGTTACTTCGCTTTTTTCTTATTTTTTCGCCGCTCAATGATGAAAGAATCGCTCGGCTTGTGCCGGCGTCGCGTCTTGAACCCTTTCGCCAGTTGCCCCCAGGGACTTACCGGATGATGCCGTCCACCGCCCCCTTTGCTCTTACCTTGGCCGCCGCCCATTGGGTGGTCGATAGGATTCATGGCCATACCGCGAACGTGCGGGCGCCGGCCAAGCCAACGACCTCTTCCGGCTTTTCCGCTCGACACATTCATGTGATCCACGTTGCCTACCTGGCCAATCGTTGCGTACGCATTCTCGTGAATGCGTCGAATCTCACCGGACGGAAGCCGTACGAGCGCATACCCTCCCTCGCGGTTATTTAGGATGGCTTGCTGTCCGGCGCTTCGAGCCACCTGGCCGCCACGGCCAGGAATGATCTCTACGTTATGAATGACTGTTCCCAAAGGAATGGACTTCAATGGGAGCGCATTCCCAATTTCGGGTGCGACATTCTCGCCCGCGATAACCTTGGCTCCCACTTCCAACCCGATAGGTGCCAGAATATAGGTCTTGGTTCCGTCGGAATAGTGCAGAAGAGCAATCCGTGACGACCGATTCGGGTCATATTCGATCGCCTCGACGGTTGCCTCCACGTCGCGGAGCTTACGTTTGAAATCGATAATCCGGTATTTTCGTTTGTGTCCGCCGCCAATGTGCCGCGAAGTCAAACGCCCGTTATTATTGCGTCCACCCGTCCGCTTTAACGGGGCGACCAACGACTTTTCAGGCTGGGCTTTCGTTATCTCGCTGTACGTCGGTGTTTGTTTGAAACGCTGCGTGGGAGTGAGTGGTCTGAAATTTTTTAGTGCCATTGATTGACTTCCTCCCGCTATACGAGATCGATCTTCTCGCCGGCGGCGAGAGTAACGATCGCTTTCTTCCAGTGGGCGCGGCGGCCAAAATCAGCCCGGCGCTCACGCTTTTTCTTGCCCGCATACTGGCAAGTGTTGACACGCACCACTCGCTTTCCAAAAAGCTCTTCGATCGCTTGCTTGATTTGCAGTTTGTTCGCGCCTGGATCGACGCGGAAAACATATTGATTATGTTTTTCACCCAGCAGACTAGCCTTTTCCGTAAGTCGGATATTGCGAATCAATTGTGTCGGTTCGTTCATGCCAATCTTTCCGCCAGCCTGGCCAAGGCCCCGTTGGTCACAATAATCTTCTGGAACGCAAGAAGTTGCTCAGTGTTTACCTCGGACGCGGTGTTCAATCGAACCGGTCGCAAATTTCTTGCCGCCTTGTAAGTCGCCTCATCGAATTCGGTCGAGATTACCAGGACCTTTTCTGCGTCCGTATGCGATTTCATAAGCAACACAAATTCCTTCGTCTTCGGGTTGGCTACCTTGATTTCATCGGTCACCAAAATGTCCCCAGCGATGACCCGGGCGCTAAACGCCTTGAGAAATGCCAATTGTCTAACACTCTTCGGCACCTTTTTTGAGTAGTCTCGCGGCTTAGGCCCGAAAACCACGCCTCCTCCGGACCAGATAGGTGATGAAGTATAGCCGGCTCGCGCCCTGCCCGTACCCTTTTGGCGCCATGGTTTTCTGCCGGAATATGCAACATCGGCTTTCGTTTTGGTGTTGGCGGAGCCGCTGCGGCGATTCGCGCGCATCGCAACGACCACATCGTGGACCGCCTGGGTTCCACGACCGTTTTCGATCACCTGAATTTTGGCTCGTTTCGCGGCCTCAACTGTTAGAACCGCGGCACTCACTTCGTCTTGCCTCCCTCACCGTCTTGCTTTTTCTTTGCGGGGCGGACGACTACGAAGCTTCCATTCGATCCAGGAACAGCGCCGCACACGAGGATGACATTGTCGTCGGGTCGGACCTGGATGATGCGCAAATTCTGCACCGTCACGCGGTCATCCCCCAGGTGACCCGGCATCCCCATATTCTTCCAAACTCGGCCCGGCGTAGACCGGTTCCCAATCGCACCGTTTCGCCTATGCATTTTCGAGCCGTGAGCTGCCGGTTGGCCGGAAAACCCGTGTTTCTTTACGACGCCTTGGAATCCCTTGCCCTTCGATCGGCCGATCACGTCAACAAACTGACCGGCCTCAAACTGGCTCACGCTCAAATCCAGGCCACCGTCGAGCGCTGTTCCTTCGGGCAATCGAAATTCCCGCACGAATTTCTTTGGCTCCGAATTCGCCTTCTTGAAATGGCCAAGCAGTGGTTTCGGCACCCGCGATTGTTTCTGCGAATCAAAACCTACCTGAACGGCGGTGTATCCGTCGCGCTCGGGATTCTTCACCTGCAATACCGTATTCCCTTCAGCCTCGATCACCGTAACAGGTGTGGCTTTGCCGTTGGCGTCGTAAACGCGCGTCATCCCAATTTTCCGCCCTAAAAGTCCAATCTTCATTGTCGCGTGGGCCCAAGGTTAAATCTTAATGGTAATGTCCACACCGGCTGGGAGGTTGAGCTTACGAAGCTCATCGACCGTCTTGGCGGTCGGCTCGATAATATCGAGTAACCGTTTGTGGGTGCGCATCTCGAATTGGTCCATCGACTTCTTGTCGACGTGCGGCGAACGATTCACGGTGAATTTCTCAACCCTGGTCGGCAACGGAATCGGACCGGCAACTTTGGCGCCCGTGCGCTTGGCCGTCTCCACGATCTCCACTGCAGACTGATCGAGCATGCGATAATCAAAGCCTTTTAGGCGGATGCGGATGCGCTGACCGTTCGTCATAAGATTAGGCTCCTGTCTGGTCCAAGATTGCCGCAACGATCTGGGTCGGAACCGGCTCAAAGTGAGATGGTTCCATCGAATAGGAGGCGCGTCCCTTGGAAAGCGAGCGAATCGCGGTCGCATATCCAAACATTTCGGCAAGGGGTACCTCTGCATGCACAACGGTGGCAAAATTTTTCGCCTCCATATTCATGATGCGACCCCGTCGGCGATTTAAATCTCCCATAATGTCTCCCTGGTATTCGTCGGGAGTCACACACTCCACCTTCATGATGGGCTCGAGCAAAATCGAGTTTCCCTTTTTGAAGGCATCTTTCATCGCAAAGATCGCCGCGAGCTTGAATGCAAGTTCATTCGAATCAACGTCGTGGTAGGACCCATCCACGATCTCTACGTAAAAATCGATGACCTGATAGCCGCCAACCACCCCGTTGAGGACCGCTTCTTCAATCCCCTTTTTCACGGCCGGGATGTATTCCTTAGGAATTGCGCCGCCGACAATCTTGTTTTCAATCGCGATGCCCTTCCCGCGCTCCCTCGGTTCAACGTTGACCACTACGTGGCCATACTGACCTCGGCCGCCCGACTGCTTGATCAACTTGCCCTCGCCTGTCGCGTTCCTTGTGATCGTTTCGCGATAAGCGATCTGCGGCTTCCCGGCGTTCGCATCTACCTTGAACTCCCGCAACATTCGATCGCGAATGATTTCGAGGTGGAGTTCGCCCATCCCTGCAATAATTGTTTGCCCCGTGTCCTCGTGCGTATAAACGCGGAACGTCGGATCTTCCTCAGCCAGTCGCTGTAAGGCCGTACTCATTTTTTCCTGATCCAGTTTAGTTTTTGGCTCAATCGCCATCGAAATAACCGGCTCGGGAAATGACGGCGGTTCCAGAAGGATGAGAAAATCTTCGTCGCAAAGGGTATCACCCGTGGTGATATTCTTAATTCCCACGATAGCGGCGATATCTCCAGAGTAGCAGGTCACAATATCTTCTCGCTTGTCGGCCTGAATTTGAATTAAGCGGCTGATGCGCTCGCGCTTGTTAGTCCGGGGGTTGTAGACCGTGTCTCCTTTTGAGAGTTTTCCGGAGTAGACACGGAAAAAAACGAGTTTACCGACGAATGGATCGCTCCAGAGCTTGAATGCGAGGGAACAGAATTTCGCGTTGTCATCCGTCGGAGCGGCTTTCGGTTCGTGGGTGTCGGGGTCAATCCCGGCGGCTGGCGGAATATCGAGCGGACTCGGAAGATAGTCGACTACGGCATCGACAAGATACTGAACTCCCTTGTTCTTAAATGCAGAACCGCCGGCGACCGGGATAAACTTGTTCTGGATGGTCAGCCGACGGATTCCTGCCTTCAGATCTTTTGGCGTTACGGGCTTTTCTTCGAGGAAGATAGTTCCCACTTCGTCGTCAAGGTTAGCTACTTGCTCGACGAGGTCGTTGTAAGCCTGGTCGATCGCCTGTTCGTGCTCTTCGGGAACTTCGGTCACCTCGTAAGTTGAGCCGAACGCATCGCTGTCAGAATAGATGATGGCCTTCTTGTTGACAATATCAAGCTGGCCCCGCAGGTGATCCTCCTTGCCAAGGGGAATAAGAACCGGCCAGGCGTTGGCGCCCAGCTTCGTGCGAATCTCTCGGACTACATTTCCAAAATTCGCCCCGACCTTGTCCATCTTGTTGACAAAGCAGATTCGAGGAACGTTGTATTTATTGGCCTGGCGCCAAACAGTCTCGGTCTGAGGCTGAACCCCCGCAACGCTGTCAAAAACCAGGATCGCGCCATCAAGGACTCGCAACGAGCGTTCCACCTCGGCCGTAAAATCAACGTGGCCCGGCGTGTCGATGATGTTCACCCGCTGTCTTTGATCTTCGAACAGTTTGAAAACATCTTTCTCTTTGCGCTGATTCCAGAAACAGGTAGTCGCCGCCGACGTGATCGTTATACCACGCTCGCGTTCCTGCTCCATCCAATCCGTGACGGTGTTACCGTCATCGACGTCGCCGATCTTATGGATCATCCCGGTGTAAAACAGAATTCGTTCAGTCAGGGTTGTCTTACCTGCGTCGATGTGCGCGCTGATACCGATATTTCGAGTCCGTTCCAGAGGGTAAGCGCGGTCCGGAGAGTTAGGGTTGGTCGTCATAGCACTGGCCTTCTCTAAAACAGTTGGAGACATAAAGGTTACCACCTGAAATGAGCAAACGCCCGGTTAGCCTGAGCCATTTTGTGTGTGTCATCCCGCTTTTTGATCGCGTTCCCTTGTCCGAGAGACGCATCTTTGATTTCCGCTGCGAGATTGTCTACCATTGTTCCCCGGCGATTTTTCGCAAAAGTCACGATCCATCGCATCGCAAGGGAGACCTGACGCTCCTGAGGCACCTCGACCGGGACCTGATAAGTCGCGCCACCAACACGCCGAGACTTGACCTCAAGCCGCGGCTTGGCATTTTCCAGCGCCTTGTGAAGGGTATCCAGGGGGTCGACAGAGTCAGAACCTTCCCGGCTCCTTTCGATCGCCTCGTACACAATACGCTCCGCGACCGCCTTTTTGCCGCCACGCATGACCGTGCTGATCAAACGGGCAACGACTGGACTGCCATACCGGCTGTCCAAAGATTCGATCTTATGAATGACTCTGCGACGACGTGACATGTGATTTCTTTCCGCGAGAACAATCATGCTCCCGCCCAATTTATTTCTTTTTGCCTTTCGTGCCTTTGGCCTCCCCGCCCTCCTTGGGCCGCTTTGCCCCGTATTTGGAGCGACTGCGACGCCGACCGTCAACCCCGAGGCTGTCCAGCGTTCCACGAACGATGTGATACCGAACACCCGGCAAATCCTTTACCCGACCCCCGCGAACCAGCACGATCGAGTGCTCCTGCAGATTATGGCTTTCGCCGGGAATGTAGGCAATTACCTCGTATCCGTTTGTCAGGCGCACTTTGGCGACTTTTCGCAGCGCTGAGTTCGGTTTCTTCGGCGTGCGGGTCATCACCTGCACACAGACTCCACGGCGCTGCGGACTATTCGTGAGTGCGGGAGATTTTGACTTCACCGCAATCTTCTTGCGACCCTTTCTTACGAGCTGGTTAATGGTTGGCATTTAACAAAAATCAGGTTCAATCCCAATTATCCGGGGATAAAAAAGCCGCTCTGGCAGCAAAGTCCTCTCCCGCCAGACGCGGGGGAGCGTGGACTATATTATTTTTCCAAAGTCACGCAAGACATTTTTCCCCAAACCCGTAAGCCGCGATTTCCCTGGAAAACAAGACCGGAAAATTAGCACACTTTAAGCCTGATGCATCAGGAAATCCGTTCACCCTGCCAGCCGCTCTGTGGCCGCCGTGGCTCTCTTAAGGCGACGAGTGGAACTCCGTGGCTGTTTGTGGTATGAATAGGGCTGTGACGGGTGGTCGCTGGTGCAACCCTTGTTGTGCCAGAGGAAAGTCCGAACACCACAAGGCAGCATGCCTCGCGAAAAGCGAGGGGATTTGGGGCGAAAGCTCCAAATGACGGAAAGTATCACAGAAAATATACCGCCCCGCACCATTTTGGTCGGAGTCGCTGGATTCCAGCAGTGACCCTCTCCGCGCCAAAATGGTGCGGGGTAAGGTTGAAAAGGCGGGGTAAGAGCCCACCGGACCTTCGTGAAAACGAGGTCGCTTGAGAAACCCCATGCGGTGCAAGACAAAGCAGAGGATAGGGTCGCCTGCCCGATTTTTTCCGCGCAAGCGGAAAAATTGAAACCTCGGGTATTAGTCGCACCCCGCACCACTTTGGCTGTGCTGAAGCGCCGAAAGTGGCAAAGCGCCGCCAAAGTGGTGCGGGGCGTTCGGGCATCCGAACGAGATAAATGACCGCCGCCCGTGTAAGCGGGAACAGAATTCGGCTTACGTCACTGAAACGAGGCTCGCCCGGCAACCGCGGCGAGCCTCACCATTTTAGAGATAAATGGGACGGCACGGAGGCTGTCCTTCCCGGTCGCCTCCCGCTCATCCTACTTCGTATTCAATTTGTCAATTTTGCGCGCCAGCAGAAAGTCCAGGTCGGTCAAACCACCGGCTGAATGGGTCGAAAGAACAAGCTTCACCTTATTCCAACGAATGTCGATATCCGGATGATGGTTCATCTCCTCAGCATCTCTCGCGAGTCGGACGACGAATTCTATGGCGGCAGGAAATCCCTCGAATGTCAGAGTCCGCTCGATGCTGTTATCCGATAACCGCCACCCCGGAACTTCTTCCAATAAAACCTGGACTGCCTCAGGCCTCAATAACTCTGCCATAGATTGCCTTTCGTTCTGATTCGGTTTGAGCGGCACCGCCGGTCAGCGCGTCGCAACCCGTCATCAAATTCGTTCGCCACTTGAACGCTCTCCGGCTTCGTGTATGTAACCTGTTTCCGCCGATTCCTAAATCCATAAACCACCTAGGCAATGCAAACAAACGGCAAACTTTATAATAATATAGTCGAAACAGTCGGCCGCACACCGCTGGTGAAGCTGAATCGCGTCACGCAGGGCCTCGATGCTGTGATCGCTCTAAAGCTCGAGTTCTTCAACCCATTGGGTAGTGTCAAGGACAGGATTGGGATGGCTATGATCGAGGCTGCCGAGCGGGAAGGAAGATTAAAGCCTAGCACACTCATCGTAGAACCGACGAGTGGCAACACCGGAATCGCGCTCGCCTTTGTTTGTGCTGCAAAGGGTTACAAGCTCGTTTTGACCATGCCCGAAACCATGAGCATGGAGCGTCGTACTCTTCTTGCCTTGCTCGGCGCAAAGCTGGTTTTGACGCCGGGGTCAGAGGGAATGAAAGGAGCCATTGCTCGAGCCGAAGAGATCTTGAAGACGACTCCAGACTCCTGGATGCCCCAACAATTTAATAACCCCGCGAACCCGATGATTCATCAAAAAACGACGGCGGAAGAGATTTGGGCGGATACGGCTGGAGAGGTCGATATCATTGTTTCAGCGGTCGGCACGGGCGGCACGATCACCGGCGTAGCCGAACTAATCAAGGAACGAAAGCCTTCTTTTCAGGCGATCGCGGTGGAGCCCAAGGACTCTCCGGTGATTCTTCAGACCATTCGGGGCGAACCACTCAAGCCCGGTCCGCACAAAATTCAAGGAACCGGTGCAGGGTTCGTTCCGGACAATCTACATTTAAAGATTGTAGACGAAGTCATCACGGTTTCGAACGAGGATGCATTCACGATGGCTCGGCGTTTGGCCAAAGAAGAAGGCATTCTGGCCGGGATAAGTTCCGGAGCAAACGTCCATGCGGCGATCGAGGTGGCTAAGCGGCCCGAAAATAAGGGCAAATTAATTGTTACGATTGCATGCTCGACTGGAGAGCGTTATTTGAGCACCCCGCTTGCCGACGAAGCTCGAGCCGAGATCGGCGGCTAGAATCCTTGACAAGCAAAACCGGTTGCAGATGAGTCCCGTTTTTTCCGTATCCCCACATAGATCATTAGGTGGTTTTGCTTGTCAAGGATTCTATAGCCAGGCCGCCTCCCCCAGCCAGGGCCGCTCCCACCGCACGCTCCCTACCTTGCACCTCGATAGTCTGAGGCGCGGCCTCGCTAGATTTTCAAATTTTTCCGCAGCGAATGACTAGTCAACCCATGGCCGAACCGTCTCAACCCATTTCCTCCTTTGATCCGGAGGTGTTTTGGGCACTCCACAAGCGAAAAATCGTTTTGGGAGCGGCTCTGGCCGTTCTGGTTTTGCTGTGCGGCAGCATTTATTTCGGGTTGCAGATTATCCAGACTCAGAACGCAGAAAAAGCCTACTCCGCCGCGCAATCGATCGAGGCGTGGCAAGCCGTGATTCGCCAATATCCGAATTCCGTCGCGGCAGGCAACGCTTATCTTCGGATTGGAGCGAAACTTAGGGAGGACGGCAAGTATCCGGAATCCGATACGAACTACGAAACATTCATCCGGCAGTTCCCGAAACACCCGCTGGTTGTAAACGGCTACGTGGGGCTGGCCGCCAATGCGGAATCAGAAAAGAATTCGGATAAGGCGCTTGAATACTGGAGACAAGTCGCGACACTTTTCGGAAACTCCTTTCAAGCGCCGATGGCGCTTTTCCATGAGGCCCGAATTACCGCGGTAAAAGGTCACTTGAAAGAAGCGCAGGCTCTTTACGAAAGCATAGTCCAACGTTTCCCTGAAAGCACCGCAGCAGGGATCGCATCGCATGAAGCGGGAAGCTTAGCCGATAGGGTTGCCGCCCTGCCGAAGCCACAATCGGTGGCCAAACCAGCAGGTTCCGCTTCGACGACACCGACCAGTTCTGCTTCGGGGACGCCAGGAAGCGCCGTCTCAGCAACGCCGCCCGAATCAACGTCACCGACAGGCGCCGGCTCCCCAAAGCCGGAGCCGTAACGGGTCTAGAGCCTCGAGCAGATCTCCGAGTAGCGCCATTTCGCCGATGTTCGTCTAATGGATAACATTCTACCTCCGCCCGCGATGCTCATGCACCTCGTCGCCGGCAAGTTCGTAACTCAGGCATTGGCCGCCGCCGCGGAGCTGAACCTGGCTGAGCAACTCGTGGATGGTCCGAGGACGGCACAAGAGATAGCGGGACCCATGGGAGTGCACGCGCCCTCGCTCTACCGCCTGATGCGCGCACTCGCCGCGGTTGGTGTGCTCACGCAGGAAGACGGGGACCGCTTCGCGCTGACGGCCGTCGGCCAGCTCCTCAGGAGCGACGCGCCAGGGTCCTTCCGGGCGATGGCAATGCTGCTGGGCCGCCAGTGGCATCACACCGCGTGGGCGTCGCTCGCGGACAGCGTCCGCACGGGCGAGTCTGCGTTTATCAAAGTTTACGGCGTGCCCCACTTTGAGTGGCTCCAAGCGAACCCCGAAGAAGGCGCGATCTTCAACGAAGCAATGACGAGCTTGACGGGGGTGGCCGCCGGCGCCGTTACGCAGGCCTACGAATTTTCGGGCGTCGCCAGGATCGCGGACGTGGGCGGGGGCCACGGTCTCTTTCTCTCGAAGATCCTGAGGGCCAACCCGCACGCGAGCGGCATCCTCTTCGACCTGCCGCACGTCGCCGAGGGAGCCGAGAGGTTGTTGGGTGACGCCGGGCTGATCGCGCGTTGCCAGGTCCTGTGCGGTGACTTCTTTACCTCAGTACCCGCCGGCTGCGATGCGTATGTGCTCAAGCACATCCTCCACGACTGGGATGACGCACGGTGCGAGAGGATCCTGAGCAACTGCCGCGCTGCCATGGCCCCGGGCGGCCGCGTCCTTGTCGTCGAGATGGTGGTGCCGCCCCCGGGAATCCCGTCGTTCGCGAGGCTGATTGATCTCGAGATGCTCGCCATCTCCTCAAACGGCAAAGAGAGGACGGAGCACGAGTTCGCCGAGCTCTTCGCCAAGGCGGGGCTCGTACTCGCGCGCGTGGTCCCGACGCAATCGCCTTATTCCGTGCTCGAAGCGTTCCGCGCTTAACCTCGCCCGGCAGCGGCTGCCGCCACGCGAAATTTTCAGGCTAATCCGTCTTTCGTGCCCTCGGTGTCTCGGTGGTGAATCCGGCTTCAGGCTGGCGCCAGACTAAAATCGGCTCCAGCCTCCGGTTTTTCCGTAGATTTTGGCGAACGCTTGGGCACCTCAAGCAGCTCGCCTTGTTTCAGCTCCACATCTCCAATCGAGAGTTCACCAAAGAATTCGCCTCCTTTTTCGACGGTGAATCCGCGGCCGAACAACGCTCCAGTGAATCGTCCTGTTTTCTGGATGATCACCGTACCAGTGGAAATGATCCGGGCAGAAATGGTGCCCTCGATCTCAACTCTTTCGGCACGAATCGGCCGCACGAATTCAGCTTCGCACCTCTTGTCTATGTAGACCGATTTGGCCTGGATGCTACCCGTGATCTTGCCTTTGGTCTTTATGCGAACACTCCGGTTACAGATCAAGCTTCCGCGCATCGCTCCCTGGATCTCGGCAGAATCGCAGATGACCCGATTGCTGCTCAGGTCACCTTTGCTCGTGACGATGACACTCCCACGGGTCCGAATGGATCGGCTGAAATTTCCTGCGACGCGATAATCCTGAATATCGATATAGGCGCCACATTGAGGACAGATTGTCGACGTTGCGCTTTTCGGAATCTCACGTTTCCCGGCGCACTCGAAGCAGTGCGCTATGACCGTGCGTTGAACACCCAGAAAGTTCTCCAGTTTCCGAAGAACCGACGGCTGTTTCTCTACCCCCTGCGGGCCACTCGATTTCTGAGCTTTGCCTAGCTGAATATAACCGCCGCATTTTCGGCAGTGGGTCGACTTCGCAAGCTCGGGCTCTTTCTGAGTGTTACCGCAGTGAGGACAATGTACTTCGATCCGTCCTTTCGCAGCCACTCAGAACTCCTCAGCGTGGAGCACCAATCTTCTGCGGCTCTTCCTTATGAGGGATATTCAGGTCCTTAACGATATTTTTGTTCGGCGTAACCTCCGATTTTCCGACAAACGTGGCACCTTCTTCGATCACGAGGCGAGCTGCCTTCAAATCTCCGATCAACTGGGAACGAGAATGCAGTTCGCAACGCTCCTGGACCGTAATATTGCCGTGCACCTTGCCCTTTACGATGACAGTTTTGCTCTTGACTTCTCCACGAACATCCGCGTTTTCGCCCACTGTCAGAATACCGTCAACGGATGAAATTTCGCCCTCCAAATTTCCATCAAAAATGAATTCATTTGCGAACTTAATGGACCCCTTAATCTCGACGTCCTTTGAGAGGTTATTCTTATTCGGTGTATCTGCCATAACGGATGTTGGTTTATTTACAGTTTTCGGTTCTGCGGCCGGCGGAGTTGGAGGACTCTCCCCAGATCCAGCATCTTCCACAGGTGGCGTTTGCCCCGGTTTTTGGGGGATAAACTTCTTCAGCACGCCCGCAACTATGAAGGGCGGGAAATGGAGTGTCAACGATGGGTTTGTTCTTTTGATTCCGGCCTGCGAAATCCCTTCCCTAGCTCTTCAGCCGGATAAGTCCAGATCTCACTCAATGTCGGATGATAATGCGGGATTTTTGACAGCCCATCCGCCGTCGCATGAAAATGCATCGCTACGACGATTTCATGAATCAACTCCGACGCCTCCGGGCCCACGACTGCACCGCCCAGGATCTCGCCGCTTCGGGCTTCCACGATTAATTTGACGAAACCCTCGACATCTCCCCGTACCATCGATTTCCCATGGTCATGAAAAGGATACCTTGCGACACGCACGGCAATCCCCTGCTCCTCGGCTTCGCGCTCAGTGAGGCCAACCACGGCAAGTTGCGGCTCTGAAAACATGGCAAAAAGCTTGAGCCGATAATCAATCGCCTCGAGAGCTTTTCCGTCCAAAAGATTCTTCGCGTTGCGTGCGGCGATTTCGCCCTGCTGAACCGCAATATGAACAATCTCATGCAGCCCCGTAACATCGCCCGATGCGAAAATATGCGGCCGTGATGTCTGCATCGTTGAGTTAACCGTCACCGTTCCGCCCCTGCCGGCACTGACTCCGGCTTCCCTTAGACCAACCCCTTCGA
Source organism: Chthoniobacterales bacterium (assembly GCA_035567275.1). GTDB lineage: Bacteria > Verrucomicrobiota > Verrucomicrobiia > Chthoniobacterales > JAFAMB01 > DASZHC01. The sequence continues at coordinate 33,211 of DATMQC010000172.1, forward strand.
CCGCGGGCTTACGCCCCAGCGCAAAAAAGACCTCATCCGCCTCAAGCACGTGCTCGACGCTATCTTTTTCGTACCGAATAAGCTTGCCGCTCTCGGATAATTCGGCCGCTTTGAGCTTCGTACCGCAGATTATCTTGATTCCACGATTTTGCAACGCGTCTGCCAGGGCAGTAGCGATATCGCGGTCAGCTTCCTTGATGATCTGCCCGCTCCGCTGAAGAATTGTTACGGTGCTTCCAAACGCATTGTAAAAGTGTGCAAATTCCAGAGCGATTGCACCACCTCCCAGAATAATGATTGACCGTGGCCAGCGCTCGGTATCCAGGGCAAGATCGCTATGCAAAAAACCAACCTTATCCAGACCGGGAACTTCAACCGTATTAAGAACTGAGCCGGTAGAAATCAGGAATGTTTTTCCCTCGATTGTCTCTTCACGGCCGTCTCTGAAGCTCACTTTGACATGAAACGGATCAACGAACGCGGCACGACCCCGCGCCAGCCTGAAAAGACCTGAGTTCAATTGTTGCGCTCGATATTCGGCAAATCCCCCGATTAGTTTTCTTTTGCGTCTTATGATCGCCGCGGCATCAAAGGCCAAATGCCCGGCACTCAGCCCAAACTCTTCCGCCCTGCGCAATGTTAAAAAACGGTTGGCCGATTCGATAAACGTCTTGCTCGGCATGCACCCGCGAAGGATGCACAGCCCTCCGAGTTCCTCTGCTCCTTCAATGCAAATAGATTTCAGCCCCAAATGTGCGGCGGTCGCGGCTGCGGAGTAGCCGGCACTGCCTCCCCCAATAACAACAAAATCGTAGCTCTCCATCGCGAAAGGAAAGTAGCTCAGGTTGGCGTGTTGCAAAACCGGAAGCCGATTTCAACCCGGTCTCTCGCT
>DATMQC010000173.1:0-5848 GCA_035567275.1 Chthoniobacterales bacterium
TGGAAAGAGGTCATTCCTGAATCAAAGGATCTGTTGGAGTCCGCGGCTCTGGTGGGCGGGAAGTTGATCGTCAGTTTTCTGGTCGATGCCAAGAACGTGCTTTCGATGTATGATCTGCGCGGTGTTAAGGAAGGCGATGTCCCACTTCCCTCGATCGGGACTGTCGGGAGCTTGTCGGGTGATGTGGACCGGCCGGAATTGTTTTTTGCCTTTACCTCATTCCTTTACCCGGCAACGATCTATCGCTACGACGTCAGCACATCGAAAATTGAGGTTTTTAAAAAGCCAAGCGTCGACTTCGACCCGTCTTTGTACGTAACAGAACAGATATTTTATTTTTCAAAGGATGGAACGCGGATTCCAATGTTCGTGGTTCACCGGAAGGGACTTGAGCTCGACGGAAATAATCCCGTTTACCTTACGGGCTATGGCGGGTTCAATATTTCTATTACGCCGGCATTCTCCACCTCTTATCTGACCTGGATCGAGAAAGGAGGGGTTTGCGCCGTGCCAAACCTTCGCGGTGGAGGCGAGTACGGTCGCGAATGGCATGAGGCTGGAATGAGGGAGCACAAACAGAATGTGTTCGATGATTTTGTTGCGGCTGCCCAGAGGTTGATCGAATTGAAATACACGAGTGCCGGCAAGATAGCTATTACCGGAGCTTCCAATGGAGGATTGTTGGTCGGCGCCGTTTTAACTCAACACCCTGAACTCTATGGAGCCGCGGTTGCGGAGGTCGGTGTGCTTGACATGCTGAGGTTTCAGAAATTCACGATAGGCTGGGCATGGGAATCTGATTACGGATCTTCTGATACCGCCGACGGCTTCAAAACTTTGATCAAATACTCGCCACTTCAAAATATTGTTGAGGGGAAATGTTATCCGCCGACGCTGGTTGCCACGGGCGACCATGATGACAGGGTTCTGCCCGGTCATTCTTTCAAATTTGCAGCAGCACTGCAGGCGGCGCAGGGCTGTGACAATCCAGTCTTGATCAGGATAGCGAGCAAAGCGGGACATGGTTCAGGCAAACCGATTACGAAGGTAATCGATGAACAGTCGGACGCACTAGCCTTCATGTGGAACGCGGTGAGTGGTAACCGAAAATTGCAGTGTTGCCCCTCGACGACCGCTCACGGGGAGACTCCCTCGGAGAAACAGGTTAACCGTTGAGTAGCGATTCGCCTTAATAGAACCTCTCAATTTCGCTCAACATACGACGGACGTGAGCGTAGTCTCGGCGCGGCTTGAGTACGCGATAGCTTTTCCAGGGATCACCCCATTCCAGGATCTGAATCGTCACGCGTCGCACGCCCCATTGGTTCATCTCCATGGCCGAAGGACAATATAAATCGATCGTATTCCGGCCTGAAAGAGCCCAGCCGTAATCGTCAACCTGATAGACTTGACCGGTCGAGAGGATGACGAACTTCGTGCCTGCAGGCCAGCGGGCCCAGTCCGCTGCAGCGCTTCTTATCTCGCCACTTCCAAGGGGCGTGCCGATAGCGCTGGAATTGGAGTAGCGTATATGATCACTCTCTCTATCATTGTAAGCGGTTGTCCGGATTTTCATAAACTGGCTGCGTTTGAGTGGAGGCTCATACGCGGGGAGTGAGCGGGTGGCGCAACCGGCAAAAAGGATGGGAAGCAAAAGGAGGGAGACTAGAATCCTTAAAAAGCAAAACTGGTTGCGCATGAGCCAAGTTTTTTCTGTATCCGCACATTAATCATTAGGTGGTTTTGCTTTTCAAGGATTCTCGAGAGATTTCCACATCGCTTGGCAAATTCCCGCAAACCGTGGTTGCGCAAAGGCGCGTTATGGAATACAAAACGCGAATTATGCGGCAGAGATGCTTTTTGTTCTCGGCAATGAGTTGGCTGATTGTTTGTTCCTCGTGGCAGCCGCTTTTGGGGTGGGGCAGGGAAGTACGGAGAGCTCTGCCTGTCGACGGAACCACCTCGGTGGCGCCCGCTGCTCCCTTTGATCCTCAGGATGCCCAGGAAATTCCGCAGAATTCGGGGGCGGCCACCCAGGCTTCTGTTGCGCTGACGCCTTCTGCGGTTTCCGCACTTGCGGTTTATCCATCGACTGCGCCCGTCACGGTTGCGAGTTCCGCCATCATGATTGATGCGCGTGCGGGCTCTATCATCTTCTTCAAAAACCCCGACATCCGCCGACCGGTTGCCAGTACGCAGAAATTATTGACGGCGTTGTTAGTCGCGGAGCATGGAGGACTGGACAGCAGGGTTCGCGTTCTGGCCGATGATTGCGCGGTTGAACCGACGAAGCTTGGGATTAAGTCCGGGGAAGTTTATACGAAGAGGGAGCTTCTTGCGGCGATGTTAGTTCATAGCTGTAATGATGCCGCCCTCTGCCTGGCTCGGAATGACGCTGGAAGTGTTGATGCTTTTGCTCGTTTGATGAATGCCAAGGCTTTTTCGCTAGGTGCCGCGAACAGTCATTTTATCAATCCGAACGGACTTCCGAGGCCCGGGCAATTCTCCACGGCGCGTGACATGGCTCGGATCGCATTTGCGGCGTATCACAACCCGACGTTACGCCAATTCATTCGTTTGCCTGGCTTGATGTTCACCTACAACTCGGGGCGCCGACGTTTTCTGGAGCCGACGAACAAGCTCGTTAAGCGCTCGACTATCTTCAATGGCATGAAAACGGGGTACACAGACGCGAGCGGACGATGTCTGATATCGAGCGCATCCAGCGGAGGGCGCGAAATTATCCTGGTTCAGCTAGGCGGTACGCACCATACCCTGTGGGACGACGCCCAGCGTTTGCTGCTGTGGGGATTGGATTCGAGATCGGCATCGCCAGTATTTGCGACAAACGATCCTAACAGCCATTCGATGCGCTAGTGTCCTGTCCCCGAAATAACCTATGCTATTTCGGGGACAGGACACTAGGGCCACGGTCTGCCGACAACGGCAAAATCCATTCCGGCCGCGGTCGCGGCCTCGAACCCCGCGTTGCTGTCCTCCACGACCAAACAATCAGATGGCGCGACCTGCATCCGATGCGCCGCCTCCAGAAACATGTCGGGGAAAGGCTTTCCGCGTTTCACTTGGTCGCTCGTCACAATCACCGGGAAAAAGTCTTTAAAACCGATCGCTTCGAGTGTTTGGGTTACCACCGGCAAAATTCCACCGGAAGCGACAGAGACTTTAGCATGGGCCGCGACTTCGCGTGCAAAATCGGCGACTTCTTTGATCGGCTGCGTTGTGGCGATGCGTTCGACGTAGAGACGTTCTTTTTCGGTGGCAATCAACTCCGGCTCGAGAGCGGTGCCGAATTTATCATTGAGTATCTCAACGATTCTAATGCTTGGAATCCCCCCAAGATTGTAGAACAAATTTTCGGGGAATTGGCCACCATGCTTTTCTACTGTCTCGGCCCATGCTCGATAGTGAATCGGCATGGAGTGAGCCAAAGTGCCATCGCAATCGAAAATATACCCGGCGTAGCGTTTTTCAGGCGGAGAGAATACTGGCATGGGATAAAGGGGCATTGTGTCACGGCCTGGCGTGAACCACAATACCAGGCCGAGCTCAGACTGGTAGGGTCGCATCTCCGAGGCGACCGCCGTCCAGCGCACGGTGAGCTCGGAGATCTGACCCTGCCGTTGGAGATTTTAATTGATTTTGGTCGCTTTCCCCGGATGATTCCTCTCCCTTATGCGTCACACAATCTCTGTCTTGGTTGAAAACAAGTTCGGCGTTCTTGCTCGAATCGCCGGAATGTTCAGTGGACGCGGATTCAACATCGATAGTCTGAATGTCGCGCCTACCAACGATCCCTCTTCCTCCAGGATGACGATCGTAGTAAGAGGCGATGATACGGTTCTTGAGCAGGTGACCAAGCAATTGAACAAGCTGGTCGATGTCATCGAAATTCAGGATTTCCGGGATGGAGATTACGTCGATCGCGAGTTGGTAATGCTCCGGGTCAATGCAGATTCCGAGAATCGGTCCGAAGTCATGCAGATTTGCGATATCTTCCGGGCCAAGATTGTGGACGTGCAACCAAAACGTCTCGCTATCGAAATCACCGGGAACGAGAGCAAGCTCAGCAAATTCTTAAAACTTATGGAGAACTTTGGTATCAGCGATTTAACCCGTACGGGTAAGGTTGCCATGGCCCGAGTTGAGTAGTTTCCCCTTAGTTATCCCAACATATGCCCGCAAAAGTCTATACGGATAAAGATGCCGACCTAGCACAATTAAACGGTAAAGTATGCGCTGTAATTGGATTCGGATCCCAAGGTCATGCGCACGCGCTCAACCTCAAGGACAGCGGCGTTTCCGTAGTCGTTGGCCTTCACAAGGAGAGCAAGTCTGCCCCTGTAGCGAAGGAGCATGGTTTCGAGGTTCTCCAGGTCAGTGAAGCTGCTCAGAGAGCGGATATCATTTTTTTTGCTACGCCTGATCTCAAGAGCGCTGCGATTTACGAAAGTGAGGTGGCGCCTCATCTGAAAAAAGGAAAAGCGCTCTTGTTCAGCCACGGATTTGCAGTGCATTTCAAAACGATTATTCCGCCCGCGGAAGTCGATGTGATCATGGTGGCGCCCAAGGGGCCGGGGCACATCGTGCGCCGGCAATATCTGGAAGGTAAAGGGGTCCCGGCTCTCATCGCGGTCTACCAGAATCCTTCGAAGCAGGCTAAGAAATTAGCCCTGGCTTGGGCAAAAGGGATTGGCGCAACGCGAGCGGGAGTCCTTGAGACCACATTCAAAGAGGAGACTGAAACGGATCTTTTTGGAGAACAGACGGTGCTTTGCGGTGGTTTGACGTCGCTGGTTCAGAATGGCTTCGAAACTCTCGTAGAGGCAGGATACCAGCCTGAAATGGCCTATTTTGAGTGCCTGCATGAACTCAAATTGATCGTGGATTTGATGTACGAGTCAGGGATCGCCGGCATGCGATTCTCGATTTCTGAAACTGCAAAATGGGGTGATGTATCGGTCGGGCCGAAAATCGTGGATAGCTCTGTCAAAAACAAAATGCAGAAAGCCCTGAAGGAAATTCAGAACGGCAAATTTGCCAAGGGTTGGATCGCGGAGTATGCCGCCGGATTGCCGAAATATAGAGAGCTGCTGCAATCCGGGGAGAAGCATTTGATCGAGAAGACCGGCGCACGGCTGCGCGGCCTCATGCCCTGGATTCAGAAGAAAAACATTAAGGGTGCGCAAGCGGCCTATTAGCCGCTTAGTTCAGGGTTTGAATCATGGAAGGGACAAAGGACTCGCGCGAAGGACACGGTGGTCACGGAGTGGCGGATGCTTGGCTTCGCCGGCTATGAAGCGATTCATATGATCCGCAAAGGCCAGGCATGCTGCAGTGCGGTGGGTGCGAAGGTCGGTCTGCTCCATCGCTTTATTGTTGGTATGTTTGGATTGGAAGTCTGATTCATTTAGTTATCGCACCCACCTCCCGTTCGATTCCAAAGTTGCAACAATCGGCGAATTGGGCGGTCGCACCGGTTGCCGGATCGTAGCGGTCTACGCGCCGCTCCATGTCTTCCAGCTTTCAGCCCACCGTTTGAGGCGGCGGTAACCCGTGTCGCTTTTCGTACTTTGTTGCAATTTAACTTCCAGTCTGAGGATCGTAGCGCGTTTCTTCAAAGAGCGACATGCCGACGCCCATCATGATCGCACCCTCGATCTGATTATGGGCCGGGCGCTGATTTATGATCGGGCCACCATCGATCACGGTTACAACCCGCCTGACTCTCAGGCGAGCAATCCCGGCATCCCAGGTCACCTCGGCAAAGTGAGCTCCAAAAGAATGAGTGGAATATTTTGGGATCGCATTTGGGTTGAGAAAGGTTCCT
>DATMQC010000174.1:0-7556 GCA_035567275.1 Chthoniobacterales bacterium
GACCAAGCCTTCGACCAGCGCGGCGAGTATTCTGCCGTCCGGGATCCCCTCTACCAGGCTTGGATCAAGGCTTTTGGGTTCGCTGCCGACGGTTAGCAATAGGATTTTGTGTCGATTGGCTTCGATTAAAGTAGGACTCTCAGAAGCGGTTCGAGGCCGCATGAACGCGAAAAGGCCGAATGAAAAAAGAATTCCGAGGGCACCCGCGAACTCCAATAGACCATAGCGCCTCATTCGAACTTATATGAAAATACCGGGACGTGACTGCGCTTTTACGGCAGCCACGAGCCGACCACTGAAGCATCGACTGGTCAATAGTATCACTTTTCCGACGTGTGCAAAGATCGGCTCCGCCCCCGCCGGTCTGCGCTCCCGGAGGGATTTTACGCGATTTCATGTGGGAATCGAACTCTCCTGACATAGGGCTGTCACCTTGCCGGTTTATCCTGCACTCAGTATTCGATCGGATGCGTTGCTTGACATCCAATCGGCTCGAACCATGAACTACCCATATCCCAGATTCTTTTTGGACGTCGAACTGGCAAAGAGGCGATTAGCACAGGTCCTGGCGACAGGACGAGGCGTGCCCGACGATGACCTGTCTCTGCCGAGCAAAAGCTGGAGCTTTCGCTTACACAGGAAACCCCTTTACGAGAGAGGCGATCACCGCACATTCTTCGCTCACTATGACATGTGAGGTTCCTGTTTTACTGATCATATTTAATCGCCCGGATCTGACAGCGGAAGTAGTTAAAGCGCTGCGAAAAGTGCGTCCTCGACGCCTGTTCATCGCAGCGGATGGGCCACGACCGGACTTCGAGACCGATGCGGAACTCTGCCGGCGCACGCGCGAGATAGCGTCCAATCCAGACTGGGAGTGTGAGGTCACCACGCTCTTTCAGAAGGAGAATCTGGGAATTGGCCGTGGCGAAAGCACCGCGATGTCCTGGTTTTTCGATCATGTCGAAGAGGGGATCATCCTCGAAGACGATTGTCTGCCGAGCCGCAGTTTTTTCGAATTCAGCGCATATCTTCTCGATAAGTATCGCGATAATCAGAGGGTCGCGAGCGTGGGCGGGAATTTTTTTTTGCCGCAGATCGTGCAGATGCCGCAGCCGTACTATTTTTCGAAGTATCTGCAGGCCTGGGGTTGGGCGACCTGGCGCCGAACTTGGCAACATTACCGCTTTGATCTCTCGTTCTCGCCCGAACAGGAGTGGGACCGGATATGCCAGGAAAATTCGGCGACGCAGGTCGAGGCAGAATATTGGCAATATGTCACCCGTGCTCTCGCGAAAGGGAAAGTTGACACCTGGGATTTTCAGCTAGTTCTGATCTGCTGGAAAGAAAAGCTGCTGCACATCGCCCCTACGAAGAACCTGGTGAAAAATATCGGTTTTCGTCCGGACGCCACGCACACGGTTCTTGAGAGTCCGATGGGACGGCTTTCGGTCGAGGAATTGGACGATTACCGCACGGACGTCGAGATGCAAACTTTGCCAGAGATCGATTCTCTGACTTTTTACGTGCGTTTTTTGGATTCACTAACGTCGCCGTGGTGGCTCCAGCAGGCGCTGCCGCTCGATCAGCATTTGGGCTGGGCAAGAATTCAGTACCAAAATCTTGAGAAAGCCATAGGCGGTGTAAGAGAAATTGTCTTTCAGAGCGCAAACGCAGATTCCATCGAGATCTTCCAGCAATTTGAGTCTCAGTTTAACAAAGCAAACCACGAACTGGCGGCAAGCCTGGATCGACTTTCAGAATCGAATCGGCGACTTGCCCAGGCTGTTCAGGAGCTGAATCAGCTGAAACAGCGCGTCAATGATTTGGTCTCCTCAGCTCGTTATGAACCGGCGTTTCGGATGATTCTTTTGAAAAGCGTGCGGGAACTGCACCAAGGTCTGCGCGGATTCCAGGGCCTCTTAAACCTGAAAACCGAATTTGAGGAATCGTCCTCGTGCTCGTCGTCGTCCTCGTCCTCGAGAATCCCGATCGTTTCGCAGTCAGACTAACAGAACAAATTAGTTCCATCGGTCTCTTTGCGGTCACGGGATCCCAATCCACCGAGGACGAGCACGACGACGAGGACGAGGACGATTCCAAATTTCGGAATTTGGTTAAATGGAGACTGATCCCGCAAAGTTCACGTCCGGCGGCCGCCGCGTAAGCGAAGGCTCCAGCCTTTGCCTCTTGTGATGCACCAGGGAGACAAAGGCTGTTAAGAGCTCTAAGGAAGATGTCAGGAGTTGCAGAATCAGGGTTTGTGAGCGATGCAGGCTAAATCCTGATTTTTTTCTTGCCGACACACTGGAAAACTCTCAGCATCCAAATCGACTCTAACTCCAATAAATACTATGACGGCACACGCAACGACGGTCGACCGGCCCGCTCTCACGGAGGAAGTTCCCACGAAGGAAGCCGAGGCCGATAAAATCATCAGACAGAATGTCCTGTGGGCGGCTGGAGGCGGTGCGATTCCATTTCCGCTGTTCGACATGGTCGCAATTACCGTGGTGGAACTGAAGATGCTCAAGGAACTCTCTGCTGTTTACGAAGTGCCGTTCAAAGAAGATCAGGTGAAAAACATTGTCGCATCTTTGTTGGCAGGATTGGGCGCGCCGACGCTGGGCATGGCGTTGACCGTCAGCCTGGTCAAGGCTGTTCCGGTTGTTGGATATTTAAGTGCGTTCGTCGCCGTTCCGGGTTTGGCGGCTGCTTTCACCTATGCGGTCGGTAAGGTGTTCGTCCAGCACTTCGCCTCCGGTGGCACGTTCCTCGATTTCGATCCCAAGAAAGTTAGGGAACATTTCGCACGCGAATTCGAAGAAGGGAAAATCGTTGCTCCGAAGGTCAAGAGCGAGTCTCCTTCGCAAAAGGCCGGTTAGATCGCAAATGAAGGGAATGTGCATGGGGGGATTACTCGTTCATCGTTTTGAAGTTTGCGCTGTCAAAATCGACGTTCGATGGTTTTCGTACTAATATACTTCGTATTCTGTTTGTTGATCGCGATGCTTGGCATGCACAAGCCCCTTGGGTTTTTTGGGTATCTTGTTAGCTCGCTACTTCTCACGCCGGTGATTGGTTTGCTACTTATTGCCGCCGCAGGAGATAATCGCGTTCGGCGTTCTGACCGCGACTAGCCCGCAAAAATCACACAAAAACCGAAGTGACGAGCTCATTGCGGGCTAGAAAGCTCTTAAAAAGACGCTCCGCGTCTTTTTAAGAGCTCGTTTAAAATAAAGGGATCGAAACAAACTGTTTTTAAACTCTCGTCTCCAAAAAGCAGCGGAATTTTCCGGCGTAGCCGGTGAGTTCCGCTGCCACAGCCTGCATCGGTCAGAAATCTTTAGAGATTGGTGACCGATGCAGGCTAGAGGCTAACCCGCAAAAATCGCACCCTTTAAGAAGACGAGACTTCGGCGAGCTCAGTCGAGTCGCTCATTGCGGGTTAGAAAGCCTATTTTTCGATGAGATAATCCTCGACAACCAGCGCGTCCAAGCCGGTCGTATAAAAGAGCCCAACTGCATCTTCGACCGAATGCATGATCGGCTTTCCCATAATGTTGAAACTGGTGTTTAGCAGCATTGGAACACCGGTCAGTTCGTAAAAGGCATGGATCAGCCGGTAATAACTTTCGTTCCATTCGCGCCGGACCGACTGCAGCCGGCCCGTGCAGTTTACGTGCACGATTGCCGGGACTTTCTTGCGCGCTGATTCTTTAAAAGTCAGCGTTCGCTCCATGTATGGAGAGGCCTGGTAGCTTTCGAAGTATTCGTCGCCGAACTCGTCCAGTATCGAGGGGGCGAACGGGCGGAATTCTTCCCGGAACTTTACCAGGGAATTAATGCGGTCTTTCATGTCCGGCGGCCGTGGATCGGCGAGGATTGACCGATTCCCGAGAGCGCGCGGGCCGAACTCGGCGCGGCCTTGTACCCAACCGAGGAGCTTTCCGTCTGCCAGCAGGCGTGCGGCCTGTTTGTGAATTGTCTGAGGCAGATGCTGAATATTTGAGATGCGACCAAACTTGACGAGGTTAGCGATCGTATTCTTCGATACTGAGCTACCCAGGTAGGGGCTTTGTATTTCTCCGTTCGGCTTTCTGTCCGGATGATCCTGATAGTAAGCGAGGAGCGCGACTCCAAGCGCATTTCCGTCGTCAGCCGGCGCGCAGGGGACGTGAAGCTGTTTGAACGGAGTTTGTCCTACGATTTGACCGTTGTAAGAGGAGTTAAGGCCGCAGCCGCCGCCGAGAGCAAGGTTATCCGAGACGCCCATTGCGTGAAAGCGATTGAGTAACTCGGACATTACCTCAGAGTAAAAGTATTGGGTCGTGAAGGCGAGGTCCGCGACTTCGAAAGGTGAAGCGTTCTTGGCACGCTCTCGCTTTTTGATCCGCTCGAACCAAGCCTCGATTTGTGGCAGCGGCGAGTACTTAATTGAGAGGCCCTCTACCTTCAGGAGTGATCTAAAGTCCGCCAGGATTTCTTGATCCAGCTTGCCGTAAGGAGCAAGTCCCATCAGCTTCCATTCTTCGCCTTTTTCGACATTAAACCCGCAGAGGCTGGTAATGACCGAATAAAATATACCCAGGCTCTCTTCGCCCTTGACGCGATGGAGTTCCTTCAGACGGCCGCCCTTGTATGCGAAGTAGCTGATTGATCCCCATTCGCCCTGACCGTCGACGATCATGCAGGCGGCTTCGTCGAATGGGCTCGTGAAGCATGCGTTCGCGGCGTGCGCCAAGTGGTGGTTAAATCTCACAAAGGAAACATTGTTGTTTCCGAAGTCGCTGACGAGAATGTCGACGATATTTCCCCCGGAGAGCATGAACCCGGCGTACTGGAGCCAGAGGTCTGTGAACAAGATGTGCTTGCCGACGAGGAATCTCGTCATCCTGCGCGGACGGGTTGGGATGAGCTCATGATTCGTAGCTCCCATCAGATGCATCAGGTGCATGAAGCGATTCATCCGCTGACTCCAGGGCTTCGCCACCACAAATGCGGCTTGCGGATCGCAATAATCCTTAATCACCCGGCGCGCTGTTTCTCGAACATCTGCGGTCAAACCGTAGGCGCGCTTGTCTTGCAGGTACCGCTCAGATGCTTCCGCGAAAAGGACCTCGCCTTCACTACTGACAACCGCCATGGCGCCATCATGAAAAGTGTTCCCGAGCCCAACGTAAAACTTTTGCATGACCGCGATCGAATGAGAAGAGGACTCCAGTGCGAATTAATAAGGTGACTATTCCGCTCAGGCTGCAGATTCGCTCTTCAGGTTCACCACCCTGAATTCTCCGTGCGCTTGATCATCGACTACCACAGCCTGTCCCTTGCGCGCAAGAGCCTCGGCTTTTGCTAGCCTTCGGCGGAGGATGGGGCGATAGGCCTTGAAAAACATTATGCCGTTGTGAATCCGAAAGCGTTCGAGATATGAGAAATGGCTGAAGCGCAGACGTTCGCGCAAGCCCAAGGAGGTGTAGATCATTGCGTTGCCAAGCCATCCTTCTTTGTTTTTGCTCAGCTTGTCCCAGGTACCGTCGGACGCAGACGGTCGCTGAATGCAGATGAGTGGATCTACATGGACGAACGAAGAATCCCCGTTTAAGGCAGAGTAGAAGAGATCCACCGACATGCCCGAGCAATACGGTCGCTTTTCAAGAATCTTTTTTGCAAACTCCGTGCGAACCACGACCGCGTGGACATTGAGCAGCGCGCCGCGAATGATGTGTGGTGTGACACGCTCAACTTTGCGGAAAATAAAGCCGCCAAAGTGGAAAAGGTTCCAGTCGGATCGCGAGCGCAGAAAATCGATCGAGTGCCGCAAGTGGGTTTCGTAGTTTTCGAGAAACAGGGCGTCATCTTCAAAAACGAGGACGTAAGGGACATTCTGCTTCACGGCGTAACGAAGACACGCCATGTGAGCGTCGATGATGGCTTTGTCGCGGTCGGACTGACGCTCCGATTGAAAAAACACAACCTGCCGGATCCCGACGCGCCCAAGTTCACGCTTCGCTTCCTCGAACCGGTCCGATCGTTCGCGGAGGTTGATACACATGATCAACGGAAAAAAATCCCAGAGGTCAGCGGAGTCAGGCGGCTTAACGTCTGAAGTGTTATCCATGGTTTTCAGATTGGAATTTGCCCGAGCGCCGTCAGGGTTAACTCCATTGGTATTCTCGGTGATAGTTTGCAACTCTTTTCAATACGAGCAGACCGCGACCAGCCATTGAGCGATCGTAAATCTCCTGGTAGGGGAAGGTATTCGCCTCTCTGTCTTTGGTTCCGAACAGCCACTCAACTGCTAAATCAAGCAGGCGGTCGTATTCTTGCACGCTCAGTTCGTACCGCCGGTCGAGCGAGTCCCGCTTTTGAAGTGCGGACATCTTTGCCTTCGACTCCGGCGCGATAATGCCACTAAAGAATTCCGAGCAGCAGCCAGAGCCGTAGGAGTAGAGTGCGACCCTCTTCGAAGCTCGCAAATCCACCGTGTCGATTAGCCCGCAGAGCGCCAGATAAAGTGTGGCAGAGTAGATGTTGCCAATTTCGACACAGTAGGCCAGCGATGGCGTCACACGCCGCTCAAAATCGGCGTCCGAGGCAGCCGGTGGAGAGCCTTTTAACTTTCGCATCATCATCCGGTGTGCCCCTTTGACCATACCCGGGAAGGGGGTGTGAAACGCCATGTAGTCAAAGGTGCTCACAAAATCTGCACCTTCCACCCGACTGGCGTACGCTCTGAAACTGTTCTCGAGGCAGTCCAGATACGCGACGAGCGACAGGTCTGAATCGCCCGTCTCGATCTCAGCGGTCGGTCGACACGAATCCATGACCTCGTAGCTGTAATACCCGTTTGCGCCGAAATCGATCTCCAGGATGTCCGGTCGATCGCTGACGAGCAAGGCAACGGCTCCGGCTCCCTGCGAAGGTTCGACGTAGCTGCCCTTAATCGCGGCCTTGGCGATGTCAGTTGCGACCACTAGAGTTTTCGCTCCAGGCGAGGACTGGGCGGCAATAAAATTCACGGCAGTTTGGAACGCTGCGGTGCCTGCGTAGCAGGCATGTTTCACCTCGAACAGTCGGCAGGACCGGCTCAATCCAAGGTAATCGTGTAGGTAGGTGCTTAGCGACTTGCCAAAATCGAGGCCCGACTCCGTTGCTGTCACGAGCAGTTCGATGCGATTTCTTTCCTGCTCGCTGAGCTGATCGAGCAACGGTTTGGCGGCGTTGACGCCGAACGAAACAGGGTCTTCGCAGGGAAGCGCGACTGATTTCCGATGGATCATCAGATTATTGAAGCGCCGCAGATCGAGATTCCGCGCTTCGAACAAGCCGCGCACATTGAGAAAGGCGCTTCCGCCGTAGAAGTTGATCGCCTCGATCCCGACCCTCATGAAGTTAATCCTTTTCGTACCACCACGGTGCTGTTAATGCCTCCGAATCCGAATCCGTTCGAAAGTGCGTATTCGGCGTTAAGCGGTTCCGCCTTAACGCTGACGAGTTTTAGCTCGCGATCGATTGGACTGTCAAGATTACGGTTAGGATGGACAAAGCCGTTG
>DATMQC010000175.1:0-10090 GCA_035567275.1 Chthoniobacterales bacterium
GTACTCTACCGGATTAGCGCTCCGGCCCAAAAGATGGCGTACGCCGGTCAAGACGCAATCGCTCGCGCGGAACATCGACGTTTTTCTTGATGAGGTACCAAACGGCGGTTGCTACAATTAATGCCATCAATTTGGCGCGCCAATTTTCCAGAAAGAACCGTTTCATATTCTCACGGAGTCGTGTCCGGCTCGGGTAAAGTATTCTCTTCGCGCTGGGCCGACGAATCGTTGTCTCGTAAGAGCAGCTCTGACAATCGCTTCTCAAATTGGCCGGGCTTGAATCCGCGTTCAATTTTGCCTCTGTGACACATCGAAATATTGCCGGTTTCTTCGGAGACTACGACCGCGATCGCATCCGACTCCTCTGTAATTCCAAGTCCGGCACGATGCCGAAGGCCAAGAGTCCGGTTAAGATCCTCACGCTGGCTGACAGGGAAGATACATGCTGCCGCGATGATCCTGTCGTTTCGGACGATAACGCCACCGTCGTGAAGCGGGGTTTTCGGAAAGAAGATCGTTAACAAGAGTTCCTGGGACATTTCACAATCGATATTCACGCCGCTCTCGGCGAAGCTTCTAATTGCCGTATCGCGTTCGATGGCAATCAAGGCTCCGATCTGCTTGTTCGAGAGCTCGAAAACCGCTTCCGTCAGGATATCGATCGTTTCCTTCTTCTGCGTTGTGGACGAAAATAACTGGCTGCTTCCCAGCTCCGCAAGCGCCCTACGCAATTCCGGCTGAAAAATTACGACCAGTGCGATGGCGAGAAACGCGGTTAAGCTTCGAAGAAGCCAACTGATGACGGTGAGATTCAGAATTTGAGAAACCAGTGTGAGCGTGATGAACAGGATGGCTAATCCAGTTAGAACCTTAGCGCCTCGGGTTCCTCGAAAATAGAGGTACCCATAGTAGATTGCGATGGCAAGCAAGAGAATCTCGATTGCGGCGTTCCAGGAGTTCAGGAAAAAGTCTATGATTGGATTAGACATTCGAAACGATCGCCTCCGTCATCCGGAGGGCGTCCAGATTTGGGCGGACGTCGTGAACCCGAAAAATATGGGCACCCTTCTCACGGAGTAAGCTCGTAAGGGCAACACTCGGCCAGAGTCTCTCTGTTTGAGGTAAACTCGGATTTCCCAATAAATGGGCAATCATCGACTTCCGCGAGATTCCAACGACGATCGGTTGTCCCAACTTTGTAAAATGGGGAAGTTCGCGAACCAGCGCAACATTGTCCTCTATCCGCTTGCCAAAGCCAAATCCGGGATCGATCGCAATCTTTTCCCGATCAATACCGTAGCGCACCGAGGCATCCCGACGCTCTTGCAGAAACGAGAAAACCTCGGAAACCACATCGACATACCTGGGATTCGCCTGCATCGTTTTCGGCGTTCCCTGCATATGCATGAGAATGACAGCAACTCCCGTCGCTCGCACGACCTCGATCATGGCGGCATCCGCCAGTAACGCAGATATATCGTTTACAATATCGGCACCCGCTCCAATCGCTCGACGCGCTGTCTCCGCTTTGTATGTATCGATCGAGATCAAGATTTCGGGATAATGTGCGCGGATGCGTCGAATAACAGGTATAACGCGGCGTAACTCCTCCTCCAGCGTAACTGGCTCGGAACCTGGGCGAGACGATTCACCTCCGACATCCAGTATAGCAGCTCCCTCGGACACCATTTTTTCGGCATGATGGAATGCCGCTTCTTCCTCTCCGAATCTGCCGCCGTCCGAAAATGAATCCGGGGTAACGTTGAGCACACCCATGATCAGACCCGATCGTCTCAAGTCCATCGAGCGATTGCGGAGCTTCCAGAGCATATCGCACACTCGCCACCCAAACCACCGATTGGCAAGTGTTTTTACGCTCGAGACGCGCAAGCCGTGCTCAAAGGGGCCCCTGCCGCATGAGCTCTTGCTCCCTTTATATTGCTGGACGCGATTGCTGGCCGATCCCTGGGAGGGTGTCCGCTCCGCGCGCACCGCGAAACATTATTTTCTGGCAAAGCGAGATAGCGCTATGACGGGCCGGGCGGTAAGGTCCGATCCCGCACCAGTTTCTGCTGAATGACATCGAATCCAACCTTCCGGGTCCGCTAGAAACCGGTGATGGATGCGATCCTACCAGTCCGACCGAATTTTTGGCCTAACTCTTTGCAAATCAATAGCTTCCATCGCCAGCTCCTGGGGAGCCCGCAATGAGCTGGTCGCTGCGGATTCCAGGTGATTTTTGCAATCTCAGGCTGCAGCCGGTTCGCCATGCTCCGGCTGCGCCACCTTGAACTCCAGATGCTCGCCAGCAGTATGAACGTCGAGCACATCTCCCGGCTTGATCTTGGCGCGCAAAAGCTCTTCTGCGAGCGGATCCTCCAGGAATTTTTCGACCGCGCGTCGCATGGGTCGGGCTCCGTAGATTGGGTCGTATCCCTTGTCGATAAGAAATTCTATGGCCGAGGAGTCGAGCTGAACCTTAATCTCCTTGAGTCGCACTCTCTCAACCACCTTGGCTACCTCGAGCTCGACGATTTTTGCCAGACTGGGTCTTTCAAGGGTGTGGAAAACGATCATGTCATCCAGCCTGTTCAGAAATTCAGGCTTAAACGCGCGCTTTGATTCTTCAAGAATCTTGTCGCGCATCTGCTCGTATGATTCGTGGGTGGCCACGGCGCCGAATCCCAGGGAAGTTTGGCGCTTTATCAGCTCCGCTCCGACATTTGAGGTCATGATGATGATCGTATTTCGGAAATCGATCTTTCGACCCAGGCTATCGGTAATCTTTCCCTCTTCCAGAATCTGCAGCAGAAGGTGCATCACATCCGGGTGTGCCTTCTCGATTTCATCAAAAAGAACCACTGAGTAAGGTCGGCGGCGAACCGCTTCGGAAAGTTGTCCTCCTTCTTCATAGCCGACATAGCCGGGAGGCGATCCAATCAACCTGGACGCCGTAAACTTCTCCATGTACTCCGACATATCGATCTGTATGAGGGCATCGGAATCGCCGAACATGAATTCAGCCAGGGACCTGGCCAGAAACGTCTTTCCAACTCCCGTCGGCCCAAGAAAGATAAACGAACCTATCGGGCGCCGCGGATCCTTTAAATCCGCACGCGACCGCCTCAGCGCTTTGCTGATAGCCACAACCGCCTCATCCTGACCGATTACGTGCCGGGTCAGTTCTTCCTCCATCTTCAGAAGTTTCTGAGCTTCCTTCTGTTCCATGCGGTTCAGCGGCACTCCGGTCCACTTGGAGACGATGTGCATGATGTCGTCCCCAGTGACGATTACCTCGCGCTCCTCTCGTTTCTCCCGCCACTCGGTCAAAATTCTTTCCAGCCTGTCCTTTGTCTGCTTTTCGGAATCGCGAAGCGAAGCCGCCTTTTCAAAATCTTGCGCCTTGATTGCCGCTTCCTTGTCCGCGCGGATCACTTCGATTTCCTTCTCGATTTCCTTGACGTCCGGCGGTCGGGTCATCGCGTTGATACGCGCCCGTGCACCCGCCTCGTCCATGACATCAATTGCTTTGTCCGGAAGAAATCTTCCGGTTAAATATCGATCCGAGAGCTTGACTGCGGCATCGAGCGCCTCATCGGTCAGCTTGGCCTTGTGGTGAGCCTCGTACTTAGGACGCAGCCCATGCAAAATCCGTACTGCTTCCTCCACCGAAGGAGCTTCAACCTTTACAGTCTGGAACCGCCGTTCGAGCGCCGCGTCCTTTTCGATGTATTTGCGATACTCGTTCAAGGTGGTCGCTCCAACACATTGCAATTCTCCGCGACTAAGCGCGGGTTTGATTATGTTTGAAGCATCCATGGCTCCTTCGGCCGATCCCGCACCGACGATTGTGTGCAACTCGTCGATGAATAGAACGACATTCTTCGAGCGCCGAATTTCATCCATGACCGCTTTGATGCGCTCTTCGAACTGGCCGCGGTATTTGGTGCCGGCCACCATCAACGCGAGGTCGAGTGTAATTACCCGTTTGTCCCGCAAAAGCTCGGGCACGTCGCCTGCCGCTATCTCCTGGGCGAGGCCTTCGACGATAGCGGTTTTTCCAACGCCGGCTTCACCCAGAAGCACAGGGTTATTCTTGGTGCGCCTGCAGAGAATCTGGATAACCCGTTCTATTTCGTTTTTTCGGCCAATGACCGGGTCCAGTTCTCCCTTCTTTGCCAGCTCGGTCAGATCCCGGCCGAAAGCTCGCAAAGCGGGCGTTTTAACATCTTTCTTATTGCCTTCCTGCGGGGACTCTGCCTCGCTCTCAGGCGGTGTAAAGTTCGGGTCCAATTCTTTTAAGATTTCGTTCCTAGTTCGTTCGATATCGACTTCCAGACTCTTTAAAACCCTCGCCGCTACCCCTTCGCCTTCGCGTAAGAGCCCGAGCAAAATATGTTCCGTACCCACGTAGGAGTGATTCAAAGCCTTCGCC
The DNA here is from genome assembly GCA_035567275.1 of Chthoniobacterales bacterium. GTDB lineage: Bacteria > Verrucomicrobiota > Verrucomicrobiia > Chthoniobacterales > JAFAMB01 > DASZHC01. Next base: position 4,436 of record DATMQC010000175.1, read on the forward strand.
TCCTTGCCTGCAAGGGCCAATACCTTCTTGACGCGAGGCGTGTAGGGAATATTCCCAACCATCTTTGTCTCGGGATGGGATCCGACATGCTTTTCGACCTCCATTCGTACGGTTTCCAGGTCTAGCCCCATTTTTTGCAGTACGTTGACCGCAACACCCTGGCCAAGTTTGATCAGTCCGAGCAAAAGGTGTTCAGTTCCCACGTAGTTATGGTTGAAGCGATCCGCTTCTTTGCGCGCAAGCGCCAACACTTGCTGGGCACGTGGAGTAAAATTATTCATCATTGCGTTTCCGACGCCGGGCCCGCGGTTTGTCCCCCCGACAGCTTATTCTTATTTGGTTTAGGAAAGCTCCGGAGCTTTCCCCGGACAATATCAGCGCGTAGGGAATCGCGCTCTTCAGCAGCCAATTTTTGTTGGGACTGGTGCTGCAGATGTGCTGGCTGTGTTTCCATCAACAAGGAGTTAATAAGTACCCGACCCTCCTCCGGGAAAAACCCTAAGTCAATACCTAGGCGCATAACCGACAGCAGGTTTAGGGCCTCCTTCGAAGAAACAGAGTACCCATGAGTCAAAATGCCGTACGCGCGACCCACCTGATCCATAAGCATCGTCCGCTTTGTTGCGAGCAGATTTTCGCGCGCCTGGTTCTCACGCTGGATCAGTGTCTCGATTACTTTGTTCAATCGATCGATGATCTGACTCTCGTTTTCTCCAAGCGTCGTTTGATTCGAAACCTGGAAAAGGTTTCCCATCGCTTCGGTTCCTTCTCCGTACAACCCTCTCACCGCCAAACCGATTTTATTCACCGAATTTACCACCTGGTTAATCTGCTCACTCAGCACCAAGCCCGGCAAATGAACCATTGCGGAGGCCCTCATCCCAGTTCCTACGTTCGTGGGACAGGCCGTCAGATATCCAAGCTTGGGATCGAATGCAAAATCGAGATGCGCTTCCAGCGCGGAATCGATGTTGTCGATTGCGCGAAATGTCTTTTGCAAATCCAATCCAGAGGATATCGCCTGCATGCGAAGGTGATCCTCCTCGTTGACCATAATGCTCAGGGTCTGGGTCGGATTAATGACAACCGCACTTCCAATTCCCTTTGCGGCGTGTTCGCGGCTGATGAGATGGCGTTCGACCAGCACCTGCTTTTCAACGGCCGAAAGGTCGTTCAGTTGCTCCGAAAAGGAATCCCGCATTTGCTCCAGACCGTCGACCTCGGGTTTGATCTCATCAAGGATCCGGATCCGTTCCGTTTTCTTTGCCCAACCGGGGAAAGGCAGTTTGGCAAGATTGCGCGCAAGGCGTACCCTGCTGCTGATGACGATCGGGTGATCTCCTCCGTGCGGCGATAACCATTCGCCGGGTGTTGTTAGAATCGAAGCAATCTTCATAAGACTTACACCTCCGATTCCAAGTTCCGGATCTCGTCCCGAATCGTTGCCGCAGACTCGTAATCCTCTTTGGAAACAGCATCTTCCAGACTCCGTTTAAGCTCGTTCAGGCGGTCAGAACGCATCATATCTCTAAAAAGCCGCACCGGAATTTTGCCGGTGTGCTTCGTCCCTTTGTGCATCGCTTTAATCAGTGAGCCCAAGCCTTCGGAAAACGCCTTGTAGCATTCGCTGCAGCCGAGCCGTCCCGTCTTCTTGAAGTCAGCTTGAGTAAAGCCGCACACCGGGCAGTGCTCAGTGGGCGTGGCCTGTTCCACCTGTTGGGTTTCTCCGAGTCCAAGCAACAAGTCCGCCAAAGCAAAACCGGTCGGGTCCGACACGCCTTTGTCTTTGGAACATGATTCACACAGGTTAATCTTCTTCATGTTCCCATCGACAATTTGCGTGAGGTATACCGTCGCCGTGTTTGTCTTGCAGACGTCGCAAACCATGCTCCTTATCTTACCTCCAATTCGGATGCTGTAATCAGTACTGAAGCCTTATTGATAAATCGGAGTGCCAGTCCTCCGTGTCAACTCGCGGAAGCTTGCGATTAATTTCAAAGTAACCGGCCCAGGCTGACCTGTGCCAATAAGTATACGATCAAGCTGGACCGCCGGGATAACTTCCGCTGCGGTCCCAGTCAGAAAACATTCATCCGCAGTATAGATGTCGTACCGCGTGAGTTCCCGCTCGAAGATCGGAATTTGGTGTTCCCTTGCCAATTCAAAGAGCACCGTGCGCGTGACGCCGCTTAGGATGCCGGAGTTGATATGGGGCGTCAGGATTTCCCCGGACCTTACAATGAAGATGTTGTCTCCGCTGCATTCGGCTACATATCCTTGTTCGTTCAGCATGAGGCCCTCACCTGCGTTGGCATTTTGCGCCTCGAGCTTTGCCAGAATGTTGTTGAGGTAGTTCAACGACTTGATCCTGGGACTCAGAGCGGCCGGCGATATTCGTCGAGTCGAACAGGTCACCATGCTTAAGCCCTTCTGATAAAGCTCTTCGGGGTATAGCACGATCGTTGCCGCGATGATGATGACACTCGGCCGGCGGCAACTGTCCGGACTTAATCCAAGCGAGCCAACGCCTCGGGTGACAATAAGCCGGATGTAGCCGTCATGAAGATCATTTTGCCGAATGGTTTCAAGCGTGGCAACGATAACCTCCGACTTGGATATGGGAACATCGAGCGCGATCGCTCGCGCCGAATACCAAAGCCGGTCCACATGCTCATCGAGCCGAAAAACCCGATCATTATAGAACCGAATGCCCTCAAATACCCCGTCGCCATAAAGCAGACCATGGTCGAAAACAGAGATCTTTGCCTCCCCCTGATCATAGAAGCTTCCGTCGATATAGATTTTGAGGTTCATATAGGTCTAAACGTTAGCTAATAAGAAGTCCGTCTCGAATATCGATGCGCCGATCGCCGGTCGACGCCAGCCGCTGATCGTGGGTGACCACAACCAATGTTTTCTGCTTCTCTCTGGCCAAAGCAAGCAACAATTCGACGATCATCTCCCCATTTTTGGTGTCCAGGTTTCCTGTGGGCTCATCAGCAAAAATAATCGCCGGATCATTGATTAACGCCCTTGCAATCGCGACGCGTTGCTGTTCACCACCCGACAGCTCGCTCGGAAGATGTTGCAATCGATCCCCGAGGCCGACTGATTCCAAATGCTGAACGGCAAGGTCCAGGCGCTGCTTGTTCTGGATCAACGAAGGTACAAGCACATTCTCCAGGGCAGTAAGCTCCGGCAACAAAAAATAACTTTGAAACACAAACCCCATTCTTTCGTTCCGAACCCGCGCATCCACAGAGGAACCGTTGCGGTAGAGCTTGCGCCCTTCAAAAAAAACTTCTCCGGACTCGGGGCGCTCCAGGCTGCCGAGTGTATAGAGCAAGGTCGTTTTGCCGGCGCCCGACGCTCCGCAGAAAAAAACAGCCTCTCCTCGATGAATCTCAAGACTGATTCCCCTGAGGACCTCTATCTTCCGGGAACCAATCTTGAAGGATCGATAGACCTCTTTGGCGATGATTTGCGGTTCGTTAAGCACGGTGACGATTGAGTTGACGAATGCCTTCAAACAGGGCAATCGCAACCGCGGTTGCCAGATTTAAACTTCGAGCGTTACGGGCCATCGGAATTGTTAAACAACTCTGGGCATTTGAACGGAGAAAACTCTCCGGCAAGCCTCGGGTCTCACGACCAAATACAAGATAATCTCCGCTCTGAAATTCTTCATCCCAATAGAAGCGCTCGCATTTTGTAGTGAACAGGAAGCGTCGTATTGGGGGAGCCGTCGCGCTCGCAAATTCGGCGAAGCTTTCCCAATAGCAAATATGAACCTGGTCCCAGTAGTCCATTCCGGCGCGCTGAAGATTGCGATCGTCGACCGAAAACCCAAGAGGTTTAACCAGATGCAACCTGCTGCCCGTCGCGAGGCAAAGACGGGCGATATTTCCAGTATTCGGCGGAATTTCCGGTTCGACCAGTGCAATGTTAAACATGCGCGCAAAAAAAAGCGCCTCAACGAGCGAGGCGCTTTTTTCATCGGGAGGGAATTCTGGTCTGGGAGCTAACCGTTCGAACTCGCTTGCGCCATTTCCCTAGGTTCGACATTTACGCGGCGACCGTTTTGGTCGAATCTTACGATGCCGTTTACCAATGCAAAAATCGTATAATCCCGGCCGAGTCCCACATTCCGACCAGGCAGGTATTTTGTTCCGCGTTGGCGGATGATGATGTTGCCCGCGACGACCTCCTGGCTGCCGAATTTCTTTACGCCTAGGCGTTTGCTGACGCTATCGCGCCCGTTTTTAACACTGCCTTGACCTTTTTTGTGCGCCATCGCTCAAACTCCAATTTTTAAGCCGTCAAACGATCGACTTTATCTTAACACGCGTCAATTGGCGCCTGTGACCAACCGTCCGATGATAACCTTTCCGCCGCTTGTACTTGTAAGCGATAACCTTTTTATCTTTGAACTGCTCGATTACTTCGCCCGTTACATTCGCCCCAGCGATGACCGGATTACCTGTCGTTACCGTGTCGCCATCGGCCAGAAAAACAACATCGCTGAATGTAACTTTGTTTCCGGAGGCCGCCTCGAGTTTCTCGACCGCAATAGTCTCTCCCGGGCTCACCCGATATTGCTTGCCTCCAGAACGAATAATCGCGTACGCCATGCTCAGAGTCCAGTTTGGAAAGGCGCAGAAACTGCCACAGCGAATTGGCAATGACAACTTTTTTTTTCGCTAGTATTCGCGCGCTAGAAGGTGGTCCGCAAGGGCGTGCAGGATCTCCGCCTTTCGACCCAGCGGCTTCAGGAATCCGCGCGCCTCCTGCGTGAGCCGCCGGGCGATCTCCCGGGATCGCTCGAGACCGACAGCCGACGGATAGGTTGCCTTCTCCGCTGTCACATCTTTGCCGGCGCTTTTTCCGAGCGTTTCGGATGTTTGTGTAACGTCCAGAATATCGTCTATCACCTGGAATGCCAGGCCGAGAGCCTTGCCAAAATTTGATAGATTTCGCAGTTGAACCGGGGCTGCGTTTGCGCTCATCGCCCCTAGGCGAATGGAAGAACTGAGGAGCGCCGCTGTCTTGGATTCATGGATGAAACGCAGCAGCGGTACCGAAACCTTTTTCCCTTCGCTTTCAAGGTCAATGACCTGGCCCGCAATCAAATGCCTGCTGCCGGCCGCTACAGCGAGCTCTCTAACGACCTCCCTTAACGGATATCGAGGCCAATCGGGGACCTTTGAGGCTAATTCGAAGGCAAAAGTCAAAAGGGCGTCTCCTGCCAGGACCGCTACTGCCTCGCCGAATACCTTGTGCGAAGTCGGCACACCGCGACGGAGGTCATCATCGTCCATGCAGGGTAGATCATCATGGATAAGCGAGTAGGTGTGAATGCACTCCACAGCGCAAGCGAGCGGAATCGCAGTGGCCGGTTCCCCGCCGCAACACTCGGCTGCCGCTAGACATAAGATCGGGCGCAACCTTTTCCCGCCCGCAAAAATGCTGTAGCGCATCGCTTTGTGAATCGTTTTCGGTTTGACAGTTGATTTTGGCAGGAATGCTGCGAGGGCTTCCTCCACCATTTTCTGGCGTGTAACAAGGTACTCTTTCATTTGGCAGGGTTTACCGGAGATAGCGCTGCGCGATCGGCATGCGCCAGCCGATCCCGAACGCAAGGCTCGTAACCCGCAG
>DATMQC010000176.1:0-7561 GCA_035567275.1 Chthoniobacterales bacterium
TATCCTGCGTCGGGTGATTCACGATCTTGGCAATTCTATTTCGGGAATCAATTCGCTGAGCGATTACCACCTCCGTTCCGGGGTCAATGATCCTGGTTTGGAGGAGAGCCTGGGATTAATTCGGGAAAGCGCCGAGCATTCCCGGGATGTTCTGATAATGGTCGGTGATCTTTTGCAGCCGCCCGAGACCGCCGAAGAGCTTGTAAAACCGTCTGAGTTGATCCGGGAAGCATACAAAATGGCGTCGATGCTTCTGCCGCGCTCCGTGCGATTGGAAATTGCAGAGGGTGAAGACGACGGTCCAACAGCTGTTTCCATGGTGCGAGGCGAATTCCTGCGTAGATTTCTAGCTCTTGCTGCGATGGATGTCAGTCACCTGAGAATTGCTTCTGGGCAGATATCTCTGGGATGGGAGCGCCTGGGGGCAAGAGTCCGCATTTTCTACCAGTCGAAATTCAATCCGCCTTCGGATCTTCGCAGCCAGGCTTCGATCGTTATGGCGCGGGTCAGCCGCGAGGCAGAGGTTTCTTCAAGTCGGGAAGGCGAGGAATTTACCCTCTCCTTATATTTCCCCGCGGTGCAACTCAGCGACCCGGGGTCGATCTAGTAGGTAGCGTTCACAAATACCTGCGGTTTTGCGACTTGTGCAAGGAACTTAGTTAGGTTCTCTGTTCGCACGCGTGACCAACGAGGGACGGCGCGCGGTAGGGTCAGATCTCCGAGCTGACCGTGCGCTGGACGGCGGTCGCCTCGGAGATGCGACCCTACCAGTCTGACCTCGGCGAGAATGCTCTCCTCAGTGATGCGATCCTGCCTGGCTACAGCTCGTCAAACGGCTCAAGAACCCTCTAACTCTTTGCGGTGGTCTTCGAAATGAGGAAGGCTGTGAGCCGTAGTCAATCGCCCGGCTCGATCAACGCTGTCAGCTTATCCACGCTAAGTTCATCCAGTCGATGTACTGCCAGGTCCGCGGCAGCGATCGCCTCAATAGGGTTGGTTGTCGCGACACCAACGACTTTCATCCCGCCACGATGCGCCGCTTCGATTCCAACAAGAGCGTCTTCAAATACGACACAATGAACGGGATTGCGCCCAATGCGTTGCGCCGCGGTCAGAAAGACCTCAGGATCCGGCTTCCCATGAGAGACATCCTCGGCCGAAACGATCGCTGAAAAATACTCGCCGATGCCGAGAACATTCAGAATTGTGTCTATGTTCAGGCGCTCGGTTGAGGAACCAATAGCGCAAGGTATTCCGTAGCGTTTCAACTCATCGAGCCATGGACCGACGCCGGCTAGCGGTTCAATTCCATGTTCAACAACAAGCTTCCGGTACAATTCTTCCTTTCGAAGAGAAAGCTGGTGGACTTCCTCCGGTGCCTCCGCCCACTTCAAAATCTTCGGAATGATGAACGTATTCTTCATTCCAAATCCCCTTTTGAAGTGGTCGGGCGGCAATGCAAATCCTGTTTCTGCTGCCAATCGTTCCCAACTCTTCTCATGGAGGGAAGAAGAGTCGACAATCACTCCGTCCCAATCAAAAATCGCTCCGATTTTGCTAGCCGGCATGGATTAAAGATTCGATGCGATCTTAGAGATGTTGCAAGGCCGGCAACGAATAAATCTTTTGCAGCTCCGCCGCATCTTGTTCGACCCGACCGGCATCCAGGTAGATCTGATGCGGATCATCCTCAAACTCAATTTTATCATAGCCTGCTACCGGATGAGCTGCCGCTTCGGCAAATTGGTCGAGATTCAAAATTTCGCGTCCGTTGAGTTTTTTGACGACCAGATTGCTTATTTGTTCGTAGCCAACAGTATCGCGAGTTGGTAGAATCTGGCTGAGGAAGACAATCTTCCGCTTTTCGGGAAAAAGGTCGGACTGAAACCTGTCGTAGTACACCAGACGCTGCGGAGCATCTTTCAGCCAGTTATTGCCCCATTCACGCAGGTATTGCCGGGTGAGTTCCTGGAAAACGAGTCCCCCCAGAATGTAGTACTTGGGTGCTTTGCCAATTGAGTACGGTTCCACGACGTAGTCACCGGGAGATCGCCGAAACAATTCCACGCTTATTTTCTCCCGAGCGCCATTTCGAAGGATCGTCATCACCACCTTCTGGCCAGGATACGCTTCGGTCGTGGTCAGGTGGGTGATCGAGAGCTTGCCGTAAATCGCATGCAGATAATTTCCGTCCGGGTCAACCTGCTTGTCGTCAATCGCCAGCAGAACATCGCCTTCCTGTATTCCGGACTTTGCAGCGGGTCCATTGCGATCAACCTGGTTGATATACACGCCGCCGTCCGAATCCTGAAGCTTCAGGTAGCGTCGCAACTGAGGATCGCGTGTAGGTGAAAAACCGATGCCGGCTCGGGGAAACCCTTTGTAGGGAACCTGCGCAGCTGCGCTCAAGAAATGTTCAATGACCGGGCTCGCGATCGCATCGACAGTTTGCGATCGGTTGTCGTACCGCATCAAGATTGCGGCGAGCTTGTCATTTTTGACTATTGGCAGCATGAAACTGTTTTCACGAAATTGAAGAGGGCAACTCAATCGAAACATCAAATAACCTGAGTCTTCAATGGCGTATCTTCCGACCTCCACGCTGGTGACAAGCGCTTTTGTAGAAACCGGCGTGCCGTTCGATTCCATTTGCAGAACGGACAAAGTGTCGCCGGTTTTGACATCGGTTGTCGTCTTGAGCGGCTGCAGATTCTGAAGAAATTTTGGATCGGCCGCCGTAAGCGTGGCGAGGTTCGCCTCGTAATCAATGACGTCGACAGTGGCGACAGACTTTTCTCCGCCATCGGATTTCTCCAACTCGATATAGTTACTACTCGTAACAAGTTCCGCGGTGACGAGGATTTTACCGCCATCAATCACTGCTCCCAGTCCTCGCCGGCTGAATGGAGCAAGCTTGCTCCAGGGCCGGAAGAAGTCGAAGGTCTGGTTAGTCGCGTTGACGCGGACCACAGAGCATTTCTGCTCCGGGGGCGCCGGTTCTTCCTTAGGAGTGCGCTCGTCTTTGGGAGTTGGTTCAGGCTCAGCACAACTCAGGCGAACGAATCCTAAAGCAACGCAAATCCCAACAAAGAGCAGTTTCATCGAATCACAGAGCCGTCCACATACTGTTCATTTTGGACGTTGTAGTTGGCCAGAATGCGATTTCTGGCCTGCTCAACCGCGGAACGTTCCAAAACAGCCGGACGAACGCTCCCTACGAATCGGATAACGTAGTAGTCGGACTTTTCGGCGAAGGCCCGCGCCACATCGTCAAGAGTGCGAATTCTATGTGAGTTGATCTCGTCAACGATCTGAAATCGTAGATCAGTCAAATAGGCGTTAACCGGATCGGGCAATATATTGGAGAGGACAACAACCTCAGGATGCTCCTGATAGATCTCGTCAGTGATAAAAAAATTGTAAAAATATCGCAGACGCAGGTCGTCCACCTGGTAGGCATCCATGAAATTCTTCGAAAGAGGCTGGAAAACCAGGCCGCCGAAAAGCACAAACCTCGGAGGCGAATCGTAACGGTTGGCCTGTATAAGATAAGGCCAATTACCCTGCAGCGGAACCTGGACGACGAGGCTCGTCTTGTCCCGCCAGACCTCGAATTTTACTTGGTCTCCCTTGAATTTCCGCTCAACGATCTCCGACATATCGACCCGCTCACCGTCGAGTTGGACAAAGCCGTCGCTGGCGATCGGATGATCATCGATCGATAGAAGGACGTCTCCCTGTTGCAGTTTCCCCGCGCTGGATCCCTCGGATGAGACCGAGCTGACCATAACTCCTTGTTCATTATCAGGCAAACCCAGCGCGTGGCGTTCAGCCGGATTCAAGAGTTTGAAATACGTCATCGACAAGTCGACATAGCCGACGTAGCGGCCACCCGCGATATCCTTCAAAAAACGTCGGATTACCGGCGTCGGAATCATATATCCGACATTCTGGGCAACGTCACCGCTGTATCCTTGAAATGCGACCCCGACAACCTTGCCATCCTGCATCACAGGTCCGCCCGAATTTCCAGGGTTGATTGCTGCGTCGAGCTGTACCGTAAGATGTGAATCGATCCCAGAGTGAGTGTACGTTTGAAAATCAATTCTCGAGATGATTCCGCGGGTTACCGATAAGCGCTCGCCGCCGATGGGGTACCCATAAACGGACACCGGCGATTCAATCGCCGGGATTCCTCCAAAACCGAGCGGGTGGGTATTTTGGAAGAAGCTTTTATCCAGCACGTGAAGCACAGCTAAATCGCAATCGTGCCCGACAAACTGAACCACTGCGGGATAGCGCTGGGGATCGTCTTCCCGCTCGACTACGATGAACCGAGCATTGCTCACGACATGCGCGTTTGTAAGGATTCTCTCGCCTTCGACGATAAATCCCGCCGCAACTCCTCCTGAGATAGACCCGGGATTCCACGGCACCTTGTAATCAGGCTCCTGCGAGGTCGTGGTAATGCGCACCAGGCTCCTCCGAATATCGACAACCTTTGCAGTTTGCGCGACCGCATGCGAAACGAGGAGGAAAGCTGCAAGAGCTAAACAACGAATCATCTGTTTGAGCCGGGAACGTGGCGCATAAGCCTCATTTCGTCAATCGTGCGCATTTGCCGGGTGAGAAATGCCGCCCCGCCCAACCGGCGCTACTCCCAATGCGACCTTAATACCCTTACATCTCGATGGTCTAGGCGCGGCCTCGTTGGTGCACCGTCTCGCATATAAATAGTGACGTCGTTGCGTTCAAAATGGGCCGAGACGGTGCACTAGACGTGAAAGCGGAACTCCATTACATCCCCGTCTTTCACCACATAATCTTTACCTTCGATTCTCAACTTTCCGGCTTCGCGACTTTTCGCGAAAGATCCAAATCGCATCAGGTCTTCGAAATGGACGGTCTCGGCCGCGATGAAACCGCGTTCAAAGTCGGAATGAATGACGCCGGCCGCTGCAGGAGCCTTATCGCCTGCATGTATAGTCCAGGCGCGCGTCTCCTTTTCGCCCGTTGTAAAATAAGTGCGCAGGCCAAGCAGTTCATATACGGCGCGAATCAAGGTTCCAACACCGCTTTCGTTCACGCCAAGCCCGGACAGAAATTCCCTCGCTTCATCCGGCGACAGATCGACCAGTTCACTTTCAATTTGAGCACTGATAACTACTGCCTCGGTAGCCAGATGTCTGCGGACATAATCTGATACCGACGCGACGTATTTAGCCGCCACACCGCCGTGGCCGCTCGATGTGATATCAGCGAGATCACCTTCGGCAACGTTGCAGGCAAAAATTGTAGGTTTCGAGGTCAAAAGAAAGAACGATTTTAGAAGAGCCTTTTCCTCCCCGCTCAGTTCGAGCGTCACGACCGGGTTCCCGGCATCCAGATGGGGAATGAGTTTTTCGACAAGCATGGCTTCGGCCTTCGCTTGCTTGTCTCCGGATCTGATCTGTTTCTGGAGCCGCTCGACACGCTTTTGCGCCGTTGCGAGATCTGCCAGGATCAACTCGGTGTTGATCACCTCGATGTCTCGCGTCGGATCGATGCCGCCGCTGACATGATGAATATCGCTATTTTCGAAACAGCGAACGACCTGGACGATCGCATCGACTTCACGAATGTGACTGAGAAATTGATTGCCCAAGCCTTCCCCCTGACTGGCGCCCTGCACCAGCCCGGCGATGTCAACGAATTCAATCGCGGCAGGAATCGTCCGGACCGATTTCGACATCTTTGACAAAACGGCCAATCTGGAGTCGGGAACCGATACGACACCCTGATTCGGCTCAATTGTGCAGAAGGGATAATTTGCGGCCTCGGCCTTCCTCGTGCGCGTGACGGCATTGAAAAGCGTAGATTTACCTACGTTTGGCAACCCGACAATTCCCGCGCTTAACATAAAGCGCGGAAGGTAGCGCGCTCCCCAGCTCTAAGCACGCGAAATCTTGACATTGACGCAGTCGACCGTACGCTGCCGCAAAGGTCTACTTATATGGCTGACGCTCAAATATCTTCTCCGACTGGGAGTGATTCAGGGTTGCCCTCCAATGTTGCCGCAGGCCTTTGCGCGATCTTTCCTCTTTTAGGCGGAATTGTTTTTTATGTTATCGAAAAGAAAGACCTGTTCGTACGGCACTGGGCTGTGCAGGCGATCTATTTCGGTGGTGCCTGGATCGGAGCCTCGATCCTTATTTCGATTTTATCAGCTCTTTTCGGCCACTTGCCGCTCATCGGAATTATATTCTTTCTTCTATTCGGCCTTTTGCATCTTGCCGTTCTGTGCGCCGGAGTCGTTCTCTGGATCATTGGAATCATCAAAGCACTCAGCAGCGAACGATGGGAATACCCGTTCGTTTCCGCGCTTGGGAAAAGATATTTTCCTAACTTGACCTGAATTCCGCAAACGAGTTCGCCCGATTTCCGTCTGACAAAGATTCCAAGTTCCTTGCGCAAGTAACAAGGCCGCCTAGACCTTGCGAACACTAGCTTACGCCCGAAGAGGGCGTGTACTTCACAGTGACAAACAAGTGCGATCCGCCGCTGGTGTGCGTATTCAGCAAATCTCGGAATTCCTCCAATTGCTGGCGCGTTTGCGCGACCAGGCCGATGCACCCGTGCGTTCCGGGAGGAGGACCGTCCGGATGAATATCCGGGCCATCTCGCCCGAATACGTTCGTGTCGATCGGATCCAGGGAAAAGGAAAAGCTTACGTCAAAATCGCGCATCGCAGTTCCTTCATCGTTTCGCGGCGATCGAAAATTGCTGATGCGGTATTTCCTGGGCGGAATCGGACCATTATGCTTGCGGAAGTCGCTCACAAAGCCGCCCGTATTCGCCTCGATTGACTTGAATACGGTTCCATCATCTGCGATCAGCGAGAGCATCCCATGAGGGATTCGAAGGGTCCTCCCGGGGATGGTATGATCCACCACATATTGCGCCGTGGTACCGCGAACCTTCACTGCGGACCCGAGGGTGCCAAGGACTTTGCCCATATGTTTTGCTATCGCAGCAATACTAGCGCCCCAGTCTGACTCTACCGCATAGTTCACATTCATTCCGATTGTCTTGTCCCCAACGCAGGGTTGTTTGACAAAGAATTTCCCTCTCGGATCCAGGTAGAGCTTGTTTACCCGTCCAATTACGAAGTCAATGCACTGTGCACGGGTGTCGAAGCCCTTGGCCAAATCGGGATTCTTATCAAATGCATTCCATCCGAAGATATTGTTTCTTTGGCGACTGATTCTCGAGGTCCCCCATCCCGATTCCAAAATGGCGTGCGCGACGATGTAGGACGCGTTGATGGCGTATTTCCGTGCGGCGTCGGCTGAGGCCGAAAAGGTAAGAAGCGCCGAGACCGAGCCCGCCGGCTGTGGCTACGCCCCAGCCTGCCGTTAGGGCTGCGCCAGCCAGAGCAGCGAGGCTGACCTGACCGGTGGCAGATCCGTATCGCAAGCCGGCATGAATGTTTGCGCGGTTAGCCAACTTCCGTTTGACCTCATCCGTATAGTTCAGAACATCCCAGTCCGTGATATCGTATCTGACCCTTACGTCATCCCTG
>DATMQC010000177.1:0-9000 GCA_035567275.1 Chthoniobacterales bacterium
GGTTCCGAGGAAGGGGGCGGTGCACGGGGTCGCCAGAATGGTCGCAAACACCCCTTGGAAAAATGCGCTTCCGTAGCCCTGGCCCCTGGCGAGCTTTGCCAATCCGCGAGTAGCCCTGGCCGAGACGGAAAGCTCATAGACCCCGAACAGATTCAGCGCGAATGCGAAAACCAAGCAGGAAATCCCGAGGATAAATCGATCGTCCTGGAACTGGAATCCCCAGCCGACCTGCATCCCCGTCGCTCTCACCAGAATCACGACCATAGCCAGAGCCGCAAAACAGATAAGAATCCCCGTCGAAAAGGCCATCGAAAGCCGAAAGACTTTCTCCGGTCGCTCACCGGCTTCACTCACAAACCCAAAGACTTTCAGAGAAATCACGGGAAGCACGCATGGCATTATATTCAGGATCACGCCCCCGATCAGCGCAAACCCTAAAGCTTGCAGGATGGCGCCTAATCCGACAGAAGCGACAAGGTTGTGGACGTTGGCGGGTACCGCAGCAGCATTTAGTTCGTATCCCTGCCTGTTTTCTCCAGAACCGACAACGAGAATCCCATCAATCTGATCCAACGCTTTCGTTTCAGATTCGATAGGGAGCGTTAGTTTCAATCCATTCCGCGCCACGTGCCCAACGACAGCATCACTCGGAGGAACAGGGTAAAAATCTATCGCATCGCCATTCGAAACTCCCGACACAGTGATCTCAAGATTCTTACCAGCCCGGCTAAACTGAGCCTGAATTCCCTTTGCAAGGGGCTTTGGCACCTGGGCCGCATATTTGTCGAATAGCTGAGTCGCACCCGAGGCGGAAGAGGTCCCGGAACCCAGATTCAGCGTGAGCTGCGCGCGACCAGGGATACATAAACTTTGGCAGACCAGCCAGTCTGTTTTGGCTTCGATAACGATGGGACCGGTCGGCAATGGGTCCGGCGCCTCGACAGTAGCAAACAGCAAAGTTTCGCCGGTGTAGTCGAAAACTTCCAAGTCGCCAGGCTCCTTGTCACGAACAGGCAGCGGCCATTGCAAATCATAAACTTTGAATCCGGGCGGCAGGCGCCACTCTATCTTCGTAGGAAGTCCGGAGTCACCTGAGTATTTCCAGTAGATATGCCATCCCGGTTCGATCTTGTAGAGCACCCCAACGCTGAATTTCTGACCCGGCTTAATCGAATCGGCATTAGAGATCAGAGACGCCTTAACCAATTCTTTGCCGTTGTATTGCTGAGCGTATGCTGGCCGTTGACAAAAAAACGAGATGCCAAGCGCAATCCAAATCCCTCGCGCAGCCCACGACGACAATTCTCCTATAAAAGCCTTCATCGCGAATTCAGTTATCCAGAGCTGACCGAGAGGCATCTTCTTCCCAGAGCTTAGCACAATTCTGCTGAAAATCAGAGGGCGCGGCTTTAGCCGAAAATCTCACAAGCCAAAGAGCTCGGTAGGGTCCGATCTCCGAGCGGACCCGTCAGCATTGGTCGCCCTGAACTTACGACTGCACCGTAAAACCGGTCGCCTCGGAGATGCGACCCTACCGGTCCAGCCGGGCTGGACCCAGGCAAGGCCCGCAGAACCAGTAGCAATGCACAATGCTCCCGAAATCTTGCACACTGCATGCGTCAGACGACCAATCTGAAGAAAATGGCCGTGTGCAACACTCTTGTTTCTAGCGACTTACATAGTTGAGGCGGAACTGGTACGCTTTAAGCCACTAAGCCTTCCAGAATGCTGTCGTGGGCAGTTTCAACCCTCATAGTAGCCATTCTGGCCATCGTCGTCGGCTTTTCGGGCTTACGCGGATCACCGGTCTGGTTAGTGAGAGGAATGTGCATCCTGGTGTTGATCCTTTGTATTGTCGCGGCGGTACTCGCATAAAACCGTGAATCCGTTCGAGAATTTTCTCGTGCCCCGCCAAAAAGGAAAGACCGGCCATTCGGCCGGTCTTTCCGCATTTCTTCAAGGAGATTTTGGCTCTAAACAGAACTGCGTGATTTCAGCACATCCCGGATTTCGGTCAGCAATGTTTCCTGCGGGGTGGGCCCGGGAGCAGGTGCTGGTTTCTTAAACCTATTCGCCTGTTTGATCACGATGAAGAGGCAAAAAGCAATTATCAAAAATTCAATAATTGCGTTGATAAAAACGCCATATGCCAAAACGGGAACTCCCTTGTCAGTGGCCTCCTTTAGCGATGCGACATGCTGGCCGTTCAGAACGAGGTACAAATTCAAAAAATCAACTCTGCCAAGCAACAAACCGATGATGGGCATCATGACATTATTCACGAGCGACGAAACAATTTTCCCAAATGCCGCGCCGATAATGACACCCACGGCCAGATCGATCACATTTCCTTTGAGAGCAAATTCCCTAAACTCTTGAAGCATTGACATGGTAAATATTCTTCTTTTTTGCGCGATGGCTTTGCAGGTCTCTGCTTATACCTAATCAAGAGCGTGCCGCGTCAACTCAAAAAAAGGTCCGTTGAGTGCTCCCACCCTCGCTACCCTACATCTCGATGGTCTGAGGCGCGGTCTCGCTAGATGGGTTGTAACCCTTGAACATGAACTCCGTCTTTTCAGTGTCCTGACCATGTTCAGCCAGGAACTCTCACAGCTCATCGCGAGGACCCGACAGTCGGACCAAGCGGCGGCGAAGGAGCTCGTTGAGCGGTTGTATCCCACGATCATACGGATCGTGCGGAACCACCTTCCCCGGCGTGAACTGGAAGAAGATCTCTCACAGGAGATTTTCCTGAAGATCTTTTCTAAGATTCATCAATATCGGGCAGACATGCCGTTTGAGCATTGGGTTTCACGGATTTCCCTCAATACATGTATCGATCATCTGCGGAAACAGCGAAATCGCCCGGAATACCGTTGGTCTGACTTCTCGGAAGAGCAGCAAGCCGTTCTGAACACGCTTATGGACGGGGCAAGCGAACCCGCAGATCGCGCACCCGGAGAGATTCAGGAATTACTAGCCAGGCTTTTGCTAACTCTCAAACCAAACGAGCGAATGGTTGTACAATGGCTCTATCTTGACGACAAATCGATTGCAGAAATATGTGACCTTACCGGTTGGAAACCGTCAAAAATTAAGGTTATGGCTTTTCGGGCACGACAAAAGCTTGCAGCCACAATAAAACGACTGGCGAGATGAAGGAAGACAACCTCGAATATCTATTCGCAGCTGTTCGCCGCACAGGAAGCGCGGAAACTCCCATTGCTCCTGCCGGCTACGCAGAAAACGTCCTGCGACGACACCGGCGTTGCGTGCAGGAAAGCCAGGCATTCTTCCGCACATCGATTCTGTCCATCACGACCGCGTTTGTCATCCTCGGAGCCATACTCGGAATCAACATAGGATCGAGCGGCTACACTGGGTCTGAGGATCAGGAACCGACGGATGAAATGGCATATGCGCTATGGGATCCGGCTGGAAACTAGTCCTCGTTTTTGCGGTTCTCTTTCTGGTGGGGGCATTAAGCGGATCAGTGATCACATCTTCGCTGTCTTCAAAGCAGCAGGCAGCCAATCCCACGCGCAATTTGCGGGCATGGAGTGATCACCTTATGAGGAAGATCGAACAGGTAGCGAAACTTACTCCGGAGCAGAGCGCCAAAATACGGCCGCAGGTTGAAGCTGCGGTGCGACAGATGCAAACGATTCAAATCCAGGCAATGATCCAGGGTAGCGATGCGTTCGATGCAGCGATTTCCGAGATCGAGGCTGGCTTGAACCCTGATCAGCAGAGACGATTGGAACGATTTCGCGAGCGTCGCCGGGCGTACCTCCAGGAGTCAATTGCCAGGAGACAGGAACAACAGCGATAGCCTGCATCGGTCCCAAATCCTTATTCGCGACCAATGCAGGCTCTGGCAGCGAATAATCCGGTCTCGGACTATTCAGCTGCGTTGTTCGAAACCAGATTTTAAACCTAAATTCCGAAGTTGAGAAGTCGTCGTCCTCGTTCTCGTGCTGCTAATGAACACTCGTAGCATCTTACTGGTGCTGAGCAGATTGCAAAAGTTGCGATTTTGACATTTTTGGACCCCGAAAAAGTGTTCATCCCTCACCCAGGAAAAGCGCCCTTTTCTAGGTTACTCGTCGTCTTCCTCGAGAATTCTCACCGTCACACGAACGGAACAAAATAATTGCCCGGAAGATCGGCTCTTTCATCGGCGCAGAAACCCAATAAATCGAAGGACGAGCACGACGACGAGGACGAGGACGATTCCCTAATTTCGGGATCTGGGTTAAAACAGACTGTCTTCGCGTGGGTAGAGTGGCAGGGTCTGATCTCCGAGCCCACCGTTATTACGAGGAAGACCAAGGAAGAAAGAGGACAGAAACTCGGGTGGCTGTGAATTTGTTCGCAGGAGCTTGTGAACGCTGGATGCGTTACGCGACTCCGGCCAGGTCTTCAGCTTGCACGTTGAATTGCAGGTCATAGAGCTTCCGGTAGATCGTCGAGGTGTCGAGCAACTCTCTGTGAGTGCCCATCTCCCGAATTTCGCCCCTATCCATCACAACGATTTGGTCGGCTTTGAGCACAGTCGACAATCGATGAGCGATGGCAATGACGGTACGACCTTCGGACAAGCGGTCAAGCGCAGCCTGGATTTCTCGCTCGGCTTCCGAGTCGAGTGCGGACATTGCCTCGTCCAGCAACAGCACCGGCGCATTCTTCAGCAGTGCTCTGGCAATAGAAACGCGTTGTTGCTGGCCACCAGACAAAAGGCAACCCTTGTCGCCGATGCCGGTTTCATAGCCATTGGGCTGCAACATGATGAAGTCGTGGGCATAAGCCTGTCTCGCCGCTTCGATCACTTCTTCCTTTGTCGCATTCAGCCGGCCGTAGCGGATATTATTGAGGATCGAATCGTGAAAAAGAAAAGTTTCCTGCGAGACCATCCCGATCTGTTCACGCAACGAACTTTGCTTAATTGTGCTAATGTCCCTCCCGTCAAGCTTGATCACGCCTGCCTCGGGTTCGTAAAACCGAAGAAGGAGAGAGAGAATCGTGCTCTTTCCAGCTCCACTGGAACCAACCAGCGCATAATATCGACTCGGTTCGATATGCAGGTCGAAACCCCGGAGCGCTGCTGGCAGACCGGGCCGATAGCGGAAGGTCACGTTTTCAAGCTGGATTTCACCGGTGCTTCCTGAAATTTCGACCGCATCGGGTCGGTCCTGTATCGAAGGTTTGCGATTGAGTATTTCAAAGATGTTATGAGTCGCATTGAAACACTGCTGCATGACGAGGTGAATGCGGCTCAGCTTCTTGACCGGATCATACAACATGAAAATGCCCGCCAGCAGGGCAAGGAATTTAGCGGCGCTCAGGTGGGTATACCAGACGTAAAAGAGCGCGAGGCCAACACCGATGGCAGCCACTGCTTCGACCATCGGACTGACAATTTCGATCGCCTTGCGAACGCGTATACCGCTGCGGAATTGCTCCTTGCTGAGGGTGGCGAAATGCTTGGCTTCGCGCTCCTCCCGTGCAAATGCCTTTATCACACGGATACCCGCAAAGCTTTCCTGGAGAATCGACATCATCGATCCCACTTTCTCTTCTTCGAGCTTCCCCTGGCGCCGAACCCTTTTTCCGTAGTAGACGATCGGAACCATACAGACAGGAAAAAGGAAAAGGCTGACGAGAGTGAATTTCCAGTCGAGATGGATCAAGACCGCGAAAGCGCTGATAATCGTAAGTGGCTGCTTGATCAGGTCGCTGCTGATACTGGTCAAAGCGGTCTGCGCCACTCTAGTGTCATTTGCGACTCTGGAGATCAGGTTTCCGGAACGTTCGCGGTTAAAGAACTCAAGCGATTGTTGGAGGATGTGGGCATAAAGCTTGCAGCGGATATCGGCCAGTACGCGTAAAGCGACCCATGCCATATAATAGCTGTTCAGATAGTCGCACAGGCTGCGCAGCACGAAGATGAACGGGATAAGGGAGCAAACGAGGAGGACGGAGTTGATGCCGGCGCCGGTACCGTTCACAGCGTCGCTCAACATGTCGGCTTTGTTTTTGCCCTGCGGAAAAACCTGCGAATTCACATGGCTCAGAACCAATGGCAAGAGCCCCGAGATGAGTCCAAAAAGCGCGCCGAAAGCCAAAGCCGGGATAAAACGCCCGAGATGAGGTTTCAGGAAGGGAAAAAGATCCCGATATGGTCCCACTAACAACCGTACAAACTCGCGTGGTGAAGGTCTTTTCTTTGACATGGAATATGAACCTCGCGAGACGGTGCACTAGTGCACAGTCTCGCATATAGTGGTGACGTCGCCGCTGGTCAGTTGGCTGTTTTTCAAAGCGCGAGCGACGCGCCCATATCTGAATTGATACGGGTCGAGCGAGCGACGCGGAAAAACAGCCAACTGGCCGCGGCCCGGAGGGTTGCGTTGAAAATGGGCCGGCGGCTGCGTTGCTCGTCGGTTACGTATCAATTTAGATATGCGCCCTCCTCGCGCCTTGCCGACGGCCCATTTTGAACGCAACGACGTCATCATTATATGCGAGACGGTGCACTGGCGAGGCCGCGCCCCAGACCAGCGAGATCCAGGGGTAGCATGGCCGGGTTGGGAGCAGCGTCGGTTGGGTGAAGCGGCCTCGCTACAGAATCCTTGAAAAGCAAGGCCATCTGATGGTTGCACGGACACGGAAAAAACTGGACTCATTTGCAATCGATTTTGCTTTTCAAGGATTCTAGCTCATGCCTTTTCAAGAGCATTTCCATAGCACGAATTATCACGCCGGTCGATAGTTCACACATCGGCGCTCCTTTCTGGCGTGGATCAAAATGCTCGATCGGACCTGGGAAGCCCGCACTCACCACAATCGCCCGCGGATGCCGCGCATGCCAATGAAAAGGATTTGTCGGTCCGAACAGCGTAATCGAAGGGCGGCGGAACGCTGCGGCAAGATGCGCTGCAACCGTATCGATCCCAATGAAAAAAGCTGCGCGCTCTATGAGCGCGGCCCCCACGAGCAGATCAATCTTTCCAGCCAAATTGAAAATGGCCGAGCGATCGCCACTCTTCAAGAGAATGTCGTTAATGTGCTGAAGTTCGGTCGGATCTTTTCCGCCCGTGATGATACAGGGCAGTTTGAAACGCTTCCGGGCATAGGCGATCACCTCTGCCCAACGGTCTGTCATCCAGTACTTCTCTGCTCTCGCCGACCCGGGATGAACGACAAAATAGTCTGCAGGCAAAGAAAATTCACCGCTAAGCAAAGAGACCGACTGTCTTACCCGATCCGGAAGTTGGAGTCTAATATCTGCGTCGGAATCAAAATTTGCCAAGGAACGAACGAGATCGAGGTAATGGTCCACCGTGTGCTTATCCCGAACCTGGGATGAGACCAGCTGGGTGTACGCGAAAGAACGAAACGGACGCCTGGCAAGAAAGCTGAATCCGATACGTCTGGGGGCCTTTGAAAAAAGGGAGATTAAAGCCGAACGATCGTTTCCAGTGAAATCAAGGCAGAGATCGAATCTGGCTTTAAGAAGATTCATCCAAATTGACTTTGGGCCTCTGTAAACCCAGATCTGGTCAACATCCGCAATAGCCGGAGCCAAGGCCTGCGAATGCCGGTCAATTAAGAGGGTGATTTCTGACGTCGGATAAAGCTTTCTCAAACTGTTCAGGGCCGGCGTCGTCAGCACGAGGTCCCCGAGACGTTTGAGTTGAACCACCAGAACGGAGTTCATCTCGCCTGACACGGTTGGCGAATAGCGATAACGGCTCGATATGCCTCCAAGATTCGCCGTCGGAAATGGTCCCAGGTAAAATGCTTCACGACACGTTCTCTACCCGCTTTGCCCATACTTTCCGCCATGTCCTGATTCTTATAGAGGGTGAGAAGCGCCTCACATATCGATTCGCAACTATTGGGTCGTATGATGATTCCGTTCAATCCATCAACGACCACATCTCCGGATTCGCGTGTCGTAATTTGCGCAAGGCCGGATGCGGCCGCTTCATAGGTCGTTTTTGCGCTTCCCTCGCATTCCGAGGGAAAGACAAAAATGCTGCTCTGCCGGTAGAGTTCTTCAACGCGCTGAGTGAACCCGAGAATCTTGATCGATTCGGGCAAGTCCTTAATGTAGGGCTCGATTTCCGGGTGTGGAAAGCCGGCCAACCAGAGTTCGGCTCCAGGAAGTTTTACCTTTTTCCAAGCCTCCAGAAGAAGATGAACCCCCTTGCGCTTGATAAGGGCGCCCACAAACAACGCCCTGAAATTTCCCGGTCTGTTTCCCGGCCGAAACCGCTCCACATCCACCCCGCGCGACATGCGGAAAAGCTTACTTTTCGGGAAGCCCGCAAAACGAAATGTTTCCTCGGCCTTTTCAGAAAGAACAAGAAGAAGATCAGCCAACTGGTATTCTTCGAGCGATTGTTGGCGGCTGACTAGCAGACGGTTTAACCATCGCTCCGGGACGGGCGCATTTTCCATCGCTATTTCCTTGTCCGTCTTTAGCGGCACAACATTTCCCTTGTGAAGATGCCATGTCGGTATCTCAAGAATCGACGGAATGCCAAGTTCCTTGGCGACGCGAAGCGATCGCAGCGCTTCGCCTGACCAACCATGAAAGAGATCGAATTGGTCTCGCCGCATCAGGCGGCTGGCGACCCGATCCAGCGCCATTTTTTTTGCCCCATAATAGTACTTTCGGTCAAGGTTCGAGAGCAGGCGGACGGGATGCCAACCCAATGTCATGATTTTTCGACGATCAAAGCCAGGCGCACGAACTCCAAACGCGATCGCTTTGGAGAGGCGGTCCTCGATGCCGCGAAGCGTTTCGTATGCCACTGCATCAAGTCCAACCCCACCAATTCTGGCAGAGGTCGCGTAAAGCACGCTGCGCGGTTTGTTCTCCATCGGTCAGGTGGTGTCCTTGAAAAACAAAACGGGTTGCAGACGAGTCAGGTTTTTTTGTATCCACACATTAATCATCAGGTGGTTTTGCTTTTCAAGGATTCTATTAAC
>DATMQC010000178.1:0-8671 GCA_035567275.1 Chthoniobacterales bacterium
TGAACGGTTCCCATACCTGAAGGGAGCCACTGCATTTCGGATTTCTCCAGGTCTATTCGCTCAAATTCCGGAATTGCTGAAAGGGCAATTGGTTCTGGTGCAGTTCGAAGCTGATCGGCCCGTTGATGCGACGTCATTGCAAGTTCCCGGCGTTTTGGATGATCTATTTTACTTTGACGGAGAACTTGGGGCTCGCCCGTTTGACCGTGCAGTCCGGTTTCGGTTATGGGCTCCAACAGCTCAGTCCGTGCGCGTGCTGATCTATGACGATCCAGGGGGCACGGTTCCTGTGATCTATTCAATGACCGAAAACCCGCCGGGGGTTTGGGAAACGCGTCTCGGCGATTCCGCATGGTTCAATCGAAAATATTATCGCTACGAAGTAAAGGTGTATTCAAGAGAGGAAGGCCAATTGGTGACGAACCTCGTCACGGATCCGTATTCATTCGGCCTTTCCGCTGATTCTTCAAAGAGCCTCCTGATCGACTTTAGCTCTCCGCTCGCGAAACCGGCTCTTTGGCAGCACGCTCCGAAACCGCATTTGGCCAGTGCAACGGACATCGTATTGTACGAATTGCATATTCGCGACTTTTCAATTTCCGACGAGACGGTCCCCGTGGGAGATCGCGGCAAATACACGGCGTTCACTCATTTCTTTTCCAGGGGCATGCTGCATCTCTGGAGTCTTGCCGATTCAGGATTGACACACGTTCATCTACTTCCTCCCTTTGACTTCACTTCGGTACCTGAGCTTGCAAGCGAGCAGGTGGTGCCTGTGATTGACCCATCGTGGGGACCCGCCTCCCCTTTGCAACAGGCGGCCATCGTCGACCCAAAGGTCAGAGATCGCGACGGATTTAATTGGGGCTATGACCCTTATCACTACGGAGTTCCGGAGGGAAGCTATTCAACCGTCCCGTCAGGCGTTGCCCGGATCCGAGAATTCCGGCAAATGGTTGAGTCCCTGCATTTGATTGGCCTACGCGTTGTCATGGATGTCGTCTACAACCACACTGCGAGTGCCGGCCAGGATCCATTTTCAGTTCTCGATAAAGTCGTGCCCGGATATTACTACCGGCTTGATCGCAAGGGCGACGTCTACGCCAACACTTGCTGCCCGGATACCGCGTCGGAACATCGGATGTTTTTCAAGCTGATGCTTGATACCCTCGAGATTTGGGCGCGCGAATACAACCTTGACGGCTTTCGTTTTGATCTGATGGGCTTCAGCTTTGTAGATAATCTGCTGGAAATAAAGAAGGCTCTGCGCGCGATCGATCCAACGATCTATCTTTATGGGGAAGGGTGGGATTTCGGAGAAGTGGCGGACAACTCCCTGGGTGTCAATGCGACCCAGGCGAACATGGCTGGAACCGGAATAGGAACGTTCAGTGACAGGGGGCGTGATGCGGTTCGTGGAGGAGGACCACACGACCGCGGCCATTCGCTGGTCGAGAACCAGGGATTCATCAACGGCCTTTGGTATGACGACAACGGCTCTTCCTCACTCCCTCGCGGTGAGCGTCTTCAACAGCTTCTAGACGTGGGGGATCTGGTGAAGTTAGCCCTTGCGGGGACAATCAAAGATTACCAATTCATGGATAACCATGGGCAACTCGTTAAGGGGGCCGAATTGAGATACAACGGTCAGCCAGCCGGCTATGCGAAAGATCCGCCGGATGTGATCAACTACATCTCGGCCCATGATAACCAGACGCTGTTTGATATCAACCAGTACCGAATCCCGATGGATGCGACGATGAATGATCGGGTTCGCATCAACAATTTAGGCATTGCCCTGGTGGCCCTGGCTCAGGGAATTCCTTTTTTCCACGCGGGGGATGATATTCTCCGTTCGAAGTCCTTTGACCGGAACAGCTACAACTCGGGGGACTGGTTCAATCGACTCGACTGTTCGTACCAGACAAATAACTTCGCAGTCGGTCTTCCGCAGCACCTCGACAATGGTGATGACTGGACCATAATGACCCCTTTCCTTCTGAATCCCGCGATCAGGCCCGGGTTCGACGCCATCTATCTGGCGCATCTGTACTTCAAGGAGATGCTCCAAATCCGCAAATCAAGTCCACTTTTCAGGCTGCGAACCGGAGAAGAGGTGAAACAACGCCTGAAGTTTTGCAATGTCGGCCAAAGCCAGCAACCGGCTTTGATCGTGATGATGCTGTCAGACAGAATCGACCCGGTGCTCGATTCCCGTGCGCAAAGCATCATGGTGCTTTTCAACGTCGACCGAATTCCGAAAACCGTCACCGTTACAGATTGTGCAGGAGTGCGGCTGGACTTGCATCCTGTTTTATGTCGCTCATTAGCAGACCCGGTTGCTCGAAAATCCCAATACGATGAAGGAACCGGCACTTTCATCATCCCTCCGCGAACGACAGCAGTGTTTGTCGAAGAACGCTTCCAAAGCTGACTAATGTAGATCGGATGAGTGAACTTAATCTGGTCCAAGATCTTGCCGTCGTAACATTTTTCGCGGGAGTTGTTGGATTTGTCTGCCAGAAACTCGGTTTCTCCAGCGTCGTAGGTTTTCTCTTAGCCGGATTGTTGGTCGGACCTCATACACCTCCGTTCGTTTTGGTCGTTGACAAGGAAAGGATTGAAGCGTTGTCGCAACTGGGCCTGGTATTCCTCATGTTTTCGATCGGCCTTCACCTGAGCCTGGCAAAACTCCGTAGAATGGGATTGGGATTGGTTCTCGCGGTGGCCCTGGGCGCGGTTCTTGTTTTCAACGTGACGCGTTCAATCTGTCCCTTGATCGGAGTGGGACAAACCGAGAGTTTCTTTGTCGCCGGCATGCTGATGGCATCCAGCTCTGCGATTATCGGAAAAATCCTTCCGGAAACTGGTCTCATTCACCAGCGAGCCGGTAACCTGGCGATGAGCATTACTGTCCTGGAAGATCTCGTCGCAGTCGTGGTCCTGACATTCATCTCCTCCATAGCGCAGATGCACAGCGCCCCGGAGGCGAACATCGGCAAGATCCTCGGAATTCTCCTTGTCTTTGTCACAGTCGTCTCGGTTCTGGGATTGCTCTTCCTGCCGCGAGCCCTGCTGTGCTTGAACCGCGCCGGCACCGACCTGCTCACAATAACTATGGCGGGCATGGTTTTGGGGATCGCAGTGGTTTCGGTCAAGACCGGCTACTCCCTGGCCCTTGGTGCATTCCTTCTGGGAGCGATCATAGCCGAAACACCCCAGCGTCCCGCGGTGGAGCGAGCCATGCAGGGAATGCGTGATGTTTTCATCGCCATCTTTTTTGCCTCCATTGGCATGCTCCTGGATCCGGCATTGCTGCTCAAAAACTGGGCCCTGATTCTGGCCCTCGGAATGCTGGCCATCCTCGTGCGCAGCTTCGCGCTTAGCGGTGCGCTACTGATTACCGGAACCGCCGATCGCGATGCGATTCGTGCCGGTTTAATGGTAACGCCTATCGGCGAATTCGCGTTCATCATTGCGCAGATAGGGGTCTCTTCCGGAATGCTTTCGCCCGATTACTATCCCATCGCGGTTGGCGCTGCCCTGGTCACGGCTCTGATTTCCCCGGCGCTAATCCGGCACTCCGGCAAAATCAGTGACTATGCGCTCAGATGCGAGCCGAAGTTCTTTCACGATCGGGTAAAGCTTTACCAACAATTTCTCGCTTCGGTAGCAGAACATCGGCGTCGCAGCAGGGTCTTCGGACTTGCAGGGCAGAGTCTTCCACCGCTCATCATCAGCGTGACGTTTGCCTCCGGTATGCTGATCGTAGCCCCTTTTCTCTTCGCCCAATGGGGCCGGCTATTTCCGCAAACCGTGGGATACTGGCACTACCACTTATTCTGGGCGCTGCTAGGCGTGATAGTTGCCGGTCCACTTTTAGGGGTTTGGCGCCGGTTTGCCGAGTTCCTGAAGGAGTTGGTTGAAATTGCGTTCGGAGGCGGACTGGATGCTCAGCATCCCGGTTTGGTGATCGGCCTGGAGCTCATGGCAGCGTTTCTGCTCCTCGTTTGGGTCTGGCTCTTGATGCCTGTTATCGGATTTTCGGTCACATTTTTTGGCGCAATCCTGGCAACTTCGACCGTGTACGTTCTTTTCTTTGGCAAAGGTCTGAGAAGGGTCCAGCGGCGGATAGCTTTTGAACTTTCTGACGCAATTCTTTCAAGCGAGGAACGTCGAAAGCGGCTTCACGATGACTGGCTGAAAGACCACCAGGAATGGGACCTCAGTCTGAGCGAGATCCGCGTCCCGGATTCGGAAGCATGGTTCGGAAAGAGTCTTGGAGATCTCTCTCTCCGCAGTCGATTCGGCTGCTCCGTAGTGGGCGTCGAACGCCAGGGCTACCCCGTGCCAAGTTCCGGTCCGGATACTGAGCTGTATCCAAATGATATCCTATTGGTCCTCGGAACCGAACTTCAAATCCAGCATGTACGCGCCTTTTTCGACTCGGCGCCGAGCAAGACCGAAAAAGCGAATCTGCTGGATGAAATCAGGCTTGAATCGATCGAAGTGTGTGAGGGAAGCCGGCTGGCAGGAAATGCCTTGGCCGAATTGGAGATTCCGCGGCATACCGGCGTTCAAATCGCGGGAGTTGCCAGAGGTGATTTCCGCATGCTGTTTCCTGGGCCGTTTCAGGTTCTGCTTCCGGGCGATTGGCTGCTTGTGGTAGGAACCAGAGAGCAGATTCTCCGATTTCGCGAATGGATCAACGAAACGGAATTGCTTACCGAATAGGCGCCATCAAGGGAGGGACGGGCCTCCGTGCCGTCCGACTAATCATTTCTGGCCCAATAAGAAAGAGAAAAATGGGAGGGCGCAGAGGCCGTCCCTCCCTGAAATGAACCAATTCCTCATCAAAGGGCCCGTGCGTTGCAAGCGACGCCCTCGCTATTGGTTTGCGAATGGCTCAACTCATGGTTACGGTCTCCTCCTGATTTATGGCTAAGAGTGATGGACGGCACTTGCTGCCAGGCTTCGATGCTGCGCTTGATGAGCTTCGAACCAATATCTTGCTGATGGGATCGCTCACCAGGCGCAATCTTTCTAACGCGAAAGCCGGATTCCTTAGGCGCGATGACGATGATTGTGCAGCAGTGATCGCCGACGACGAAGAAGTGGATCTCCTCGAGAAGCAGGTAGACAAGGAGGGTACGGCGATTCTACTCAAGTTTCAGCCGATGAGCTTCGATCTGCGGAGAGTTTTGGCGACGATCAAACTCGGAACGCATTTGGAACGGTTGTCGGATCAAGCCGTTGTCATAGCGCGTAAAGTTCGGAAATTGAATGAGGATCCCACCGTCGACGAAACCAGTCACCTTCATCCGCTGCTTGATGCGCTGGAAAGATCGCTTATCGAAGCGTTGGACGCTTTTGCGCACTTTGATAGCGCGAGGTCCGAACGGGTGCGTGTTGCGATGGAGCCGCTCGCGGAGCAAGCTCGAAATCTGGACGACGAGTTTACCGAAATGGTGGAAGCGCGCCCGATGCGAGCACGCGCGTATATTAATCTGATCGCAATTTCCCAAAGCCTCGAGCGAATTGCTTATGCGATAGAAAATGTAGCCGAAGAGGCGATTTACGTTTCAGAGGCTCGAGACGTTCGCCATCCTCGAAACGCGCTGGAAGTCGATTAATGAATTGAAGCAGTTTACGACAGATCACTGGCCTGGATTTTGTCCCGCACCTCCCCGCCGCGACGCTCGAAGTCCTCGACTTGTTGGGCACTGGGTTGAGGGGGCAAGGTGCGAGCGCCGAATTCGGCCCGAAGCCGATAGAGCCGGGCGCTCTCCCTGCGAACGCTCTGATTGAGGCGGCGCCAGGCGGGATTGACCACTGTCATGGCCTCCATCCGGTTGCTGCGGGATGGTGGGCTCGTTCGGTTACGAAAAGGAGCATTTCAAGGTTTCGATGCAGGTGGGTGAGCTCGTGCTACTTCCAGCTGTGAGCTCGGCGCCGGCCGACACTAATCATCCCTACGCCGGGCACGAGCTCCCGGCATTAAATTAAAGATGCCACCGGCAGAAATTTTGCACGAAGCAGTGGTCCAATTTGACTGGTTTGTCGCTGCGCTCAGCGCTAGGTTTAACGTGTCCCCCCGACACCTCATTCCAACTTATCCAGGACGGTATATGAGCTCGTTTACCCTGAAGCAACACGAAATCACTGTTAACCAAATCCACCGAAACCTCCCGCCCAGCGCCCTTTACGAGCACGCCATCCTCCATGAGAAAGATGCCCATATTGCCGAGAACGGCGCGCTAGTCGAGGCGCTCCGCTTCGGCGCGGTGCTCGAGAACGTTGTGCTCGATCAGGACCTTTTGGTGGATTATACAAACATCAGCATCACCGAAAATACCCGCGGCGCCTATCCTATACAATTCATCCAGAATGCGAAGATTCCGTGCGTTGCGGGCCACCCGACGGACATTATTTTTCTGACCTGCGACGCATTTGGCGTGCTGCCTCCGGTCAGTTCGCTCTCACCGGCCCAGGCGATGTATCATTACATCAGCGGCTACACCGCGAAAGTTGGCTGGAGCGGCGGCGCCCATGGCACCGGCAAGCGTATCAAGTTGGCAAACACCCGCGCAATCATTGATGCCATTCACGGTGGTGCCCTCGCGAAAGCGGCGACTGATCGTGACCCGCTGTTCGGCTTAGATGTAGTGACCGGATGTCCCAACGTTCCGAGCGAGATTCTTATTCCGCGCAATGTCTGGTCTGACAAAGCCGCCTACGAGGCGACAGCGAAGAAGCTCGCCGGTCTCTTCACCACGAACTTTGCGGCTTTTGAGGAGGGGGGTGAGCGCCGAAGTTAAAGCCGCCGGCCCAATGGCGTAGCTATTGGATTGTCCCTTTTCCCCCGTGAACGAAAGGCTCCCGCTATGACAAGTCCCCAAGCATCTGCTCATCGAAAACCGTGGTACCGGATATTATATGTCCAAGTCTTGATCGCCGTATTTCTCGGTATCGTTCTTGGTTACCTTAATCCGGGATTAGGAAAAAGCTTAAAACCTCTAGGAGACGGCTTTATCAACCTGGTGAAGATGATCATCGCGCCGATCATCTTCTGTACGGTCGTTCACGGTATCGCATCGATGTCGGATGTGAAAAAACTTGGCCGTATTGCAATCAAGGCGTTGGTCTATTTCGAGGTCGTTTCGACGCTGGCGCTGCTGATTGGATTGGTCGTGGTAAATTTCCTGCACCCGGGAGCTGGTTTCAATATCGATGTGAAATCTCTCCAGGCAGAACACCTTCAACAATCCCAGTCTCTCGCGCAAAAAGCGCATTCCCTTAATCCGACTGAGTTCATCTTAAACATCATTCCCTCCTCATTCTTCAATGCATTTGCTACCGGTGATATTCTTCAGGTGCTCCTGGTTGCGATCCTGAGCGGGTTCGCGATTTCATTTATGGGAGAACGGGGAAGACCGGTCCTTGTAGCGATCGATATGGCCGTGACCGTATTTTTCGAAATCATGCGGATCATCGTCCAAGTGGCGCCGATCGGAGCATTTGGGGCGATGGCGTTCACCATAGGCAGCCAGGGGCTGGGTGCGTTGGAGAAACTGGGCTACCTAATGGTCTGCTTCTACGCTACGGCTATTTTGTTCGTGGTCATCGTTCTTGGTGCGGTCGCGGCTTTCAACGGCTTCTCCATTTTCCGATTCCTAAACTATATCAAGGAAGAGCTATTGCTGGTTCTGGGAACAAGTTCGTCCGAGACGGCTCTCCCTGGGATGCTACAAAAGATGCAGCGTCTCGGTTGCTCTTCTTCGACCGTCGGCCTGGTCATTCCGATGGGATACAGCTTTAATTTGGACGGAACGAACATCTATATGACAATGGCGGCCCTGTTTCTCGCGCAGGCGACGAACACCCATCTTGATCTCGGGCAACAGCTGGTCATTCTCATGGTGGCAATGCTCTCATCAAAAGGTGCAACCGGAGTCACGGGCGCTGGATTTATTACTCTCGCGGCGACGCTTTCCGTCGTGCCCTCAGTGCCCATAGAATCCCTCGCGATCCTTGTTGGGATTGACCGGTTCATGAGCGAATGCCGTGCGCTCACCAACATGGTCGGAAACGGACTCGCAACCGTGGTGGTTAGCCGCTGGGAGAAAGAGGTAACGAAAGAAGAGCTTAATGCGAACCTCCTGAAATCGAAGAGCGTTGCTGACTTCGTGCCGGAGGATATTGAAGCAGAGCCGCAAGCTGGCGGAAAGCCCGCTCCGCTCTCACAGTCCCATTAGGGCTCACCTCATCAAGCTCGACGCTTTCGCAAGGACCTGCATTCCTGGCCCTGTTTGCTGCTCAGGATCCCTTTCTGCCCAGTGATCAGGATCATCGGCAATAGCGCCGAGAAGCGCATCGCCGGCTGAATCGGCCAGTCGGACATCAGCGCCTACACCGTGGGCCTGATGGGATTTCACACCCCCATCGCGTCGCCAGGGAAGGTATGATTTTCACCGATTACTACGCCGAGCAAAGCTGCACTGCGGGCCGTTCAACCTTCATCATCACAGGCCAGTGCAAATTGAGGCTACAGATGGGTCTACGAATTAATTGAAAACGACACCGTGCGTCGATCATGTTCAAGGTGCCAAACTGAATCTCTCTTATTTGAGTGTTGCATATGCGACGAGGAAAGCGTTCGATTTGTTATCTT
>DATMQC010000179.1:0-10404 GCA_035567275.1 Chthoniobacterales bacterium
TCAGCGTGATGCCGTGCGTTCACCGTTCGAGGCGTTCGAGGTTCGGGTTCGCCGTTTGCCTCGGCCCCTGCGTGGTGGAAAAAACCGATTGCAAAGTAAGCGCGCAGATTTAGTAGACAGAGAAGATTTGTTTGCAGGCGCAGCCTTCGGCAAATTTTCTCACGATCTTCTATCACTCTATGAGTTCAAAATCCCTCGAAGGCAAGGTTGGTGTAGTTTTTGGCGTCGCTAACAAACGCAGTATCGCTTGGGCGATCGCTCAGGCGTGGGCCGCGGCAGGGGCGAAGCTAATTTTTAATTATCAGGGTGAACGGCTAAAGGAAAATGTCGAGGATCTCGTTTCGACCTTTGGCTCGGATATTCCCTTATATCCTTGCGATGTGACGAGCGACTCGGAGATTTCGGAGTTTTTTCAAAAGGTTCGCAACCATACCGATCGTCTCGATCTGCTGCTGCATTCGGTGGCTTTTGCACCAAAAGAAGCGTTGGAAGGTGAATTTCTTGGTACTTCGCGTGACGCATTTCTAGTCGCGCACAACATCAGCGCTTACTCACTTCTTGGATTGGCCAGAGAGGCTGCCCCGTTGATGACCCACGGAGGAAGCATTCTAACGATGACCTATTACGGCGCTCAGAAGGTCGTTCCACATTACAACGTCATGGGAGTGGCCAAAGCGAGCTTGGAAGCAACTGCCCGTTATCTAGCCTATGATCTGGGCCCGAAGAAGATCCGGGTCAATTGTATCAGTGCCGGTCCCGTGCAAACGCTGGCGGCGCGGGGAATTGCCGGATTTACGACGATGCTGAAACATTACCAGGAACATGCGCCTCTGAAGCGGAGCTGCGATCCCGCCGAACTCGGACATACGGGCGTTTTCCTGGCAGGTGACGGGGCAACGGCTATTACCGGTCAGGTCATTTACGTCGATGGTGGATACCAGATCATGGGCATGTGATTTTCGGTTCTATAGCGCGAAAATCTCACGAACGCTTTGGCTTGTGTGAGATTCTCGGGCTAGTGGCGCCTTGAATGGATCTTTATCTGGAACTTTCCACTCTCCTGGGTGTTGAAATCGTCTCAAAGGACCGATCTCGACTAGAGGCGAACAGTCGTGACAAGTGGTTTGCAAGCCACCTTCCTGACGTTGTCGTAGAGCCGAAATCAGCCGAACAGATTTCTAAGTTGCTTCGTTTTGCGAACGAACGAAAAATTCCGGTGACTGCACGAGGCGCAGGTTATGGCTATGTCGGCGGGTGCGTTCCAGAGCACGGAGGCATAGCTCTCGCCCTGATCGGAATGAACCGGATAAAAGAGATCGCGGTGGCCGACGGTGTCGCGGTCGTCGAACCTGGGGTGATTACCGGCGATTTGCAGCGTGAAGCAAGAAATCATCGCCTGTTTTATCCACCGGATCCGGCAAGTCTGAAGAATAGTTCGATTGGCGGCAACATCGCGACGAATGCAGGGGGGCCGCGCTGCCTGAAGTATGGTGTAACGCGGCAATACGTCCTCGGCCTCGAGGTCGTTTTGGCCGATGGAACGATTGTTCGAGTCGGCGGCCGAACACATAAGAACAAGACGGGTTTTGATCTTGTCGGCCTTTTCGTGGGGTCAGAAGGGATGCTGGGGATTGTGACGGAAGCGATCCTGCGATTACTTCCTCTCCCCCCCGCTCGCGCGTCGATCTCCGCCAGCTTTCCGACGGTCGAGGACGCTGCGGCCGCAGTCCAAATGATCTTGCTAAGAGGCTTTTTACCTTCGGCGTTGGAGATCGCGGATCGATTTACTCTGGAGGCGGCTCGCCGGCATCTTGGGCGGGAAATCGTACCGGACGGGAACGCTCATCTGCTCCTTGACCTGGACGGGCATGAAGCCTCGGTTCGGTCAGAGATGGAGGCTCTAAGCGCGATCATCAAATCGCTTGGCGCTCTGACCCTTCAGTCGGCGTTCGGCGACCAGGCTTGTGAAAGTCTGTGGGATCTTCGCCGTGGCTTTTCAGAATCGCTTAAGGCAACCGGTCTGACCAAATTGAACGAAGATGTTACGGTGCCGAGAGGCGAGCTCGTGCAGCTCATGAAATTTGCTGGCGATTTGCAGGCGAAATACGGATTCCCGGTTGCCTGTTTCGGACACGCCGGCGACGGAAACATTCACGTCAATGTCATGGTCGCGGATCCGGCTCGCGCGGAAGTGCGCCAGAACGTGGAAAGAGTATTAGATGATCTCTTCGGTTTCGTTATTGCATCAGGTGGCGCGATTACAGGAGAGCACGGAATCGGATTGGCCAAAAAGCGATGGTGGCCGCAAGCGGTCTCGCCAGAGTCTTTGCTGTTGCATCAAACCGTAAAGCGGGCTCTTGATCCGGCAGGGATTCTCAACCCTGGCAAATTCTTGTAGGTTGCCATCCCTGGCATTCCTTTGGTAGCGCACTTGATGAACTTTCAGAACAAAGCCGTTCTCGTGACGGGAGGCGATGGCTTCATCGGATCTCGTCTTGTTGAACACCTGATTCGAGCCGGAGCTCGGGTGACGGCGCTGGCTCAGTATAACTCGTTCAATCATTGGGGTTGGCTTGAGAATATTCCGATGCTTGGCGAGATCCAGGTTCTAAGCGGCGATATCCGGGACAGCCATTTTTGTCTGGCTTTGCTGAACAAGATCGACGTGGTCTTCCATCTCGCCGCGCTGATTCCTATCCCATACTCGTACCGCGCTCCGGACAGTTATCTGGAAACGAATATTCGCGGCACCCTGAACATTTGTCAGGCGGCTCTCGCGCGCGGAGTCGAGAAGATCGTTCATACTTCGACAAGCGAAGTCTATGGAAACGCGAAATATCTACCAATCGATGAAGAGCATCCATTGCATGCTCAATCCCCGTACAGCGCATCAAAAATTGCCGCGGACGCGATTGCCCTAAGCTTCAAATGTTCATTTGGCCTGCCGGTCGGGATTGCCCGGCCCTTCAACACCTACGGACCGAGGCAATCGGCTCGTGCCGTTATACCGACGATTATTTCCCAGATCGCGGCCGGCGCCCAGCGAATTAAGCTGGGCAACCTGGCAACCACACGAGATTTCACTTACGTGGATGATACCTGCCGTGGACTCACTGCGGTTGCCGGTTTGGAGGATGGCGAGATTTTTCACATCGGGTCAGATGCCGAAATATCGGTTGGCGATCTATTTACATTGGTCGCCGGCCTGATGGAAAGCGACGCGGAGATCGAAGTTGATCCGGACAGGAAACGCCCGCAGGAGAGTGAAGTCTTGCGACTTCGCTGCAGCTCGAAAAAGTTGAGAGATGCGTCGGGCTTTTGTCCCGAAGTTTCTCTGCGAGAAGGCCTAAGACGAACCATCGATTGGTTTCGGGATCCGAACAACCTTCGGAGATACAAACCTGGTTTATACAATGTCTAAACGCGCGATTGTTCTGGCAGGCGGAGTTGGAACACGATTGAGGCCTTATACCGTCGTCCTCCCAAAACCGCTGATGCCGATCGGCGACTATCCAATCCTTGAGGTAATAATCCGCCAACTTGTGCATCAGGGATTCACGCACATCACGCTAGCGGTCAATCACCAGGCGGAAATTTTGAAAGCTTTTTTTGGAGATGGAACAAAGTGGGGTGCGCGAATCGACTATTCTCTGGAAACCAAGCCGATGAGTACGGTCGCTCCTCTCCGGTTGATTTCGGATTTGCCGGAGAACTTTCTGCTCATGAACGGTGATTTGCTGACCGATTTCGATCTCACCGGTTTCCTCGATCGCCATACCAGGGAGAGACGGCTCTTCACAATCGCAGCGTCGCGCCGGTTGCAATTAATTGATTACGGCGTCCTGCAAATCGATTCAGCGCAGCAATTGACCGGGTTCCTAGAAAAGCCCCAAATGGAGTATCTCGTGAGCATGGGAGTCTATGCAGTCAATCGTTCGGTCCTCGAGTTTGTCCCGTCTGACCGCAAGTACGGCGTTGACGATCTAATGAATAACCTGCTTGCAAAGGGTGAATCTGTGAGGGTCGAACCCTACGACGGCTATTGGCTGGATATCGGCCGCCCGGACGATTATATGCGTGCGATCGAAGAATTCGAACAGCGAAAAAATGATCTTCTCCCCCCTGCATGAAAGGACGGGGTCATGTCTCAACTTTCAACATTCCCTTTCGCCAAACAACATGAGGTCGCCGCACGTTCGAATAGAGCACGGCAAATGTTGAAAGTTGAGACATGACCCCGTCCGCTCAGAGCAAACGCATCCTTGTCACCGGGGCTAGCGGGTTCATAGGAACACATCTCACGAGCGCCCTCATCGCTAAAGGTTATCGGGTTGTGCCGCATTCCAGCCGGTCTGGAGATATTGCAAGCTGCGAATTGGACTTTGACGATGTCGGACACGTTTTCCACTTAGCAGCGCGCACATTTGTTCCTGAGAGCTGGAATAATCCTTTGAGCTATTATCGAGTTAATCTGCTTGGCACCGTGAATGTGCTCGAATTTTGCAGAGCGCACAATGCTTCAGTGACATTGATGAGTTCCTATGTCTATGGTCGGCCCGCTCGTCTGCCTATTTCTGAAGATGAGCCGCTGCAAGCGTTCAATCCCTACAGTCACACGAAGATTCTAGCCGAAGAGGCGAGCCGTTACTATCAGGAGCAGTTCCACGTTCCAGTGACGATCATCCGCCCGTTTAACATTTACGGCCCAGGACAGGATCGCAGATTTTTGATTCCGAAGATACTCGCTCAGGCTATTAATCCGGAACCAGGATCAATTGTTGTTTCGGATCTGCGGCCGCGCAGGGACTTTATTTTTGTTTCGGATCTCGTTGAGCTTCTGATCCGGACAGCGTTCCGAAGCAAGGGAGGAGTCTTTAATGCCGGCAGCGGTTCCTCTTTCAGCGTGAATGAAGCAATTGAAATCGTAAACGCGTTGTTGCCTGCGCCGAAGCAGGTTCTGGCCGAAGGCTCGATGCGGCCGGATGAAGTATTTGATGTTGTTGCGGATATATCGCGGACACGCGAAGAGTTTGACTGGAACCCACGCACCGCATTTCGCGATGGCCTGCGTGAAACGCTCGACGGGGTCATGTCTCAACTTTCAACATTTCCCTTTCGGCAAACAATGTAAGATCGCCCGCGCGTTCGAATAGAGCACCGCAAATGTTGAGAGTTGAGACATGACCCCGTCCTTAATCGACATTGTTTTGCCCGTATATAATGAAGAACAGGGGATCGCTATCTTTCACGAAGCGCTATCAGCTGTTTTGGAAACGCTCGTTCCGAAGTACCACTTTAATATCATCTATGTACTCGACCGGTCAGGAGACGATTCCCTGGGCGCGCTCAAAAGAATTGCGGCGAGCGATGCGCGCGTAACGGTTCTACATTTGTCGCGCCGCTTTGGCCATCAGATGTCATTGATCGCAGGTCTTGACCATTCCACCGGCGACGCCTCCATCCTGATGGATTGCGACATGCAGCATCCCCCGCAGCTCATACCTGAATTGCTTGGACGATTTGAACAAGGGTACGATGTCGTCCAGGGAATTCGCATTTACGGTTCAGAAATTCATACCGGTAAAAAGTGGACCTCTGATCTTTTTTATCGAATACAAAACTGGTTGTCGCCTATCGAGATTCCGGTTGGCGCGGCCGATTTCAGACTCGTTTCGCGCAAGGTTCGAGCCGTGTTTCAGAACTCTATTCGCGAACAGAACCAGTTTCTTCGAGGATTATTTCAGTGGGTGGGATTCCGCCATTGCACGATCGAATTTGTTAGCCCGCCGAGACGCGCCGGAGTTACCAAATATCGAATATTCAATTTGTTGGCTTTTTCGCTCACGGGGATTACTTCCTTCTCCAAGGTTCCGCTTCGTGCTGCAGCTGTTGCCGGCTTTGCGATTTCTGCTCTTAGCGTCCTTTATGGACTATTCGCCATCGCCGTCTATCTGACGGTCGGGCATCTTCCGCGTGGTTATACTTCATTAATCGTTGCCATATCCTTTGTGGGCGGACTGGAACTGACCGTGCTCGGCATTTTAGGTGAATATCTGGGGGCCGTGTTTGACGAGGTGAAACGGAGACCCCTTTACGTCATCGATGAAATCGTCGGACGTCCGAATTTGAGGAATACGGAAAACGTGCCAGCCATCCGGTTCTCTCGGCGAGGCAGAGCACGACAAGCGACAGGATGCCAAGACTCGTGGATACAAGACCGGCAAAAAGGGTTTTCGGACAGAACCAGAATTCGACATGGTGTTTCCCGGCGGTTTCAATCAAAATTCCGCGGACACAGCCGTACGCCGGAAGAATCGGCGTAGCTTTTCCGTCAACCGACGCCGTCCATCCCGGAAAGAACGAGTCTGCAACAATCAAAAAGCTGCGGCCCTCTGTCTCGATATCAAGATTCAACCGGGTATTTTCGATTTGTTCGGCAACGATTTTGCCGATTGCCAGCTTCTGTTCGCTCTCAAGATTTTCAACGATCGCTTCATTGGCAGGATCAAACCCTCGATTACGCATGATAAACAAGGCGTCTTCCAGATCTCGCGCAGCGATGATGCGCTTTACGAATCGAAATCGTGGCAGAGCTTGAGAATTTTCATAGATCGTTATCCCGTTGGGAGTTGTTCGTGCCAAGGAATACGCGGCGACCATGCCCTCGCTCCCGGACTCGGTTTTTGCCGCTTCAATGAGTCTTTTGCTTTCTGGCGAAAGCGCCAGCAGAAAGCGGGTTCCAAGAACCGAGAGGATCTTGTGGTTTTGAAGATTTTGCGCCGGCATTGTGCCGCCGGCTCCGAAGCCCGTGACCGCCTGGTACCGTTTCAGCCAGAACGGTCCATAGTCATTAATAGCCGATAATCCGGCGAACATGTTTAACAGTGGGTAAGGATAGGTCTTTAAGAGATGGTAGGTAGAAGTGAGTCGAGCGGTTGATCCCAGATCGAAATCGACGGGAAAGATGCGATAGTGGGATTCGTCGAAGTTCTTTGATTTAAGGAAATCGAGTTCAGGGCGAGAGATGGGCGAAAAGAGGGGATCGGTCGAAGGATTGTCATACATGCGATGAGAAGCCAGGTATGAATCGGCCAGAATAACCATTGGAATCGCTATGTGCAGCGCGCTTCTACTCGATGTGCTCTGCGTCAGCAGTACGATTACTGCTGTTATAGCGAAAAAGAGCACCGGAAAAAGCATTGTAAAGCTTTGCCACGACAGATTGCTGGCGATGACACGTCGAACATCTCCGAGATGGTAGTAATAGTTCAAGACCACAGAGTCAGGTATTGGGAAAACGTGCGAAAGGTTGCCCGCGACGGACGAGCGAAATATTTGGGCAAGCAGGAGCGAACTAACAAAAATCAAAGAAACGGTGATCAAGGTTGTACGAACATGCGACGGGCACCGCGCGAGTTCGCCGGCTTCAGGCAATTGTTCAATGCGCTCCGGGTCCGCATCCTCGTGCTTTGGTTCCGCAAACGTCTCTGCCTCGCGAGCCAGTTCTGATACCGGGTTGGAACGGCGCAAGAAGTAATCCAAGCCAAGAGCAGCGAGAACGCTGAGCGCTAGATCAACCTCGAACAAGTGCCGGGCAGGTACACGGAAGAGGTTGTAAATCGGAATATGAAACAAGAGGCGATAGATGGGAGTCATCCCGCCAAATGACAAAAGGAGACCGACGACGGCCACCCCAAGCCAGAACTTCGCTTGAAAACCGATGCTCAGACGAACCATGAAACAGCCGATAGCAAACGCCAGCGGCAGCAGTCCTACATAGGGATAGACTTCCGCCGCAAAAACTGTTGTTGCCGGCCCATACATTGGCACATGCCGATCAACTCCGCCGAACAGGTTCGGAATGAGGAAGGTCAGCAATTGCCATGGCGGAAAGCTATCCGATGTGAACATCTCGTAGGTAAGACGCTCACGCGTTAAGTAAGGCAGCGTTTCCGCAACAGCAAGTATCGGAAGGCAGCCGAGCAATCCCGCCAAGAAAAATAAAAAGGATGCTGTACATATGACGTACCTGAGTTTCGCGTTCCATCCCTTCAATTTCGTCGAATGGACGATCCTGATTGTCAGGTAGGCTAGAATCAGCGCCGAACCGTAGAGAGTAATTTGTGGAAAACCGGCAAGGATCGAAAGACTCAGTGGAACCGCTGCCCAAGCTATGGAAAGGATTTGCAGCCGTTCGACACACCTGTCGACGAAAAGAAGAACGAGCGGCAGCCAAATGGCGGAGCAGATGATGTATTCGTGGCCTTTGTGAGCGCACATGAATCCGCACACCATGAAAACCAGTCCGCCGATAAACGCCGAATAGGTCGTCAGGCGAAGCGAGCCCAGATAAAGGCGCATGAACACTCCGGCCAACGCATAGTGGACGAGCAAGTAAAAATTGAAGCCGAGTGTGTTTGGAAGAAGCGAAAAAATGATCAGATTTGGGGGATAAAAAGATTGATATAAGACATCCGCATAGACGTATTTGCCCGCCTGAACAGACGAGTTCCAGGGCGAAAACGAGGTCGAAAAGAGTTTGGAAGGGAGCCCTTGAATGAAGGCATCACCGCCGCCGCTGAGTTGAGTGGATGGATTGATGGTTCCTGCATGAAATGCCCAGGCGATGAGGAAGTATAGCAACGCGAATCCGGCCGCCCGCTGCATCGTTTGCGGAGGGAAATTCTGTCCGTCTCGGATTGCGGGTTTATTGGAATGCGAAGAATGCAAATTCACGACGGCGGATCTTTCTATCGCGGAAGAGGATCTGCGGCAACTTTATACGGAGCGCTATTTTGCTGGAGAAGAGTACCGCGACTATCTCGGCGATCGGCCGGTGATCGAAAAGCAGTTTCGCCTGCGCATGCGAAAATTGCTGAAGTTTGTGAAGTGTCCCGCGGAAAAAAACATGTTCGAAATAGGTTGCGCATATGGCTTTTTCCTATCCATAGCGAAAAGCGCATTTCGTTCGGTGGAAGGTATCGACCTTTCAACCGAAGCAACCGCATATGCGTCCAGTGTGCTTGGAGTCAAGGCTCACAGTGAGGACTTTTTGAACTACCAATTCGGAATCGTTCCCGATGTCCTGTGCATGTGGGATACGGTTGAACATTTGAGTCGACCGGATCTTTACATTCAAAAGATTGCCGAAACGCTGACTCCCAGTGGCTTGCTGGCTCTTACGACCAGTGACATGGATAGTTTTGTCGCCCGAGTTCGGGGAAGCAAATGGCGCCAGATCCATCCGCCAACTCATCTTCACTATTTTTCGCGTGATACGCTGAAGCGATTGCTGCGACGTTACGGATTCGTCGTTAGGGAGATCTGCACAGAGGGAGTTTATCGCTCTGCGGATACAATGGCGTACATCGTTCTTTGCCTGAAATCCGAACGGCCCGGTCTGTATGCTCGCTTGCGAAAAATGGGGCTTCTGAACTGGGATCTTTATCTGAATCTGGGGGACATTGTTTTCGTCGTGGCGGAGAAGGGGTGAGGGTAGGCGGTTGGCGTTCATGGTTTGGCGTTCGCCGTTTGCGGTTCCATGTGCGGAACAAGACATTGTTGGCAGCGCTCGTTATTTGGGAGGGACGGGCCTCCGTGCCGTCCGACTTATTTCTTTTGCCTCGGATACGCCGGCAAGAAAGCCCTTCGGACGTCAACGCCCGTGCTCGCTCTCTCAAATTCAGTTTGCGACACGAACTCTTCGCATGTAATATCTGGCTCGCTGTTTCAAAGGCCGGCGTAGCTCAGCTGGTAGAGCAGCTGACTTGTAATCAGCAGGTCGCCGGTTCGAATCCGGCTGCCGGCTTCCTTGAACATCAACGACTTACGTAGCTGCAGCAGCTGTCATCAAATAACTAGCTTGGACACTTCTTGGACACTTTTCTGAATTTGGCTCGTATCGCAGATTGGTTTAAGCTTAGCCAGCGCAACAGACGCATCGCGGAAGAACGTGACTGTTAATCACTGGGTTGTAGGTTCGATTCCCTACACGGTACAATTCCTTGATAAACAAGAACTTATAACGTTTAAAGTACTTCAAAAAATTCGGTGCCTGCGTACTTTTGCGACCCTAAAAGCCCCAAAATGGCCCTTCTATGCTTCAAAAATCCGAGAAGACAGACCACATCGGTTGCGCGAAACGGCTCCATGATCTTTGTAACCGTCTCAGAGAGGCAGGTTATGAGGTAGATTCTAGGCGACTCAACGCCTACAAGGACACCTTTGCGACGAACGAATTACTCATTCGCGAAACCCGCATCTCGGATTTGGAGGAAAGGATTCCATTCCCGAAGTTCTTGAATGGATTTCACGAGTCAAACGAGATTCTTGAGGCATGCGGCCAGTTTCCCGACCTTAGCCCCCCAGATCTGCGAGATCGGCTTAAAAGGGTGCTTAACGGTC
>DATMQC010000180.1:0-20415 GCA_035567275.1 Chthoniobacterales bacterium
CCGGCAAACGATCGACTGGTATCGACGGAATGTATGGTGGTGGAAGGGAGTTAAGAGGTCTTGATAACGGGCAAAATCGCGATCCTGGGAAGCAACGGAAGGCTCGCTTCGCGATGCTCGGACGGATTTTGCCTCGGAGGCTGCTTCTTGCTTTTTACTGTCGGTGTGGTGATTGCCGGAGCGGTTCTCTGGGGTGCGTATTCGACGTACCAGGGCATTTACCAGATGACGTCGCCACGACCTCAAACTTTCGAGCCGATACCGGCGACGGCTCAGCAGAATGCAGCACGGCTGAAGTGGGGCACCTTTGAAAAGGCTTTGGTCCAAGGCGCAGGAACAGAGTTCAGATTTTCCGCAGATGATTTGAACGCATGGTTTTTCAGTGAAGGCAAGAATGCCGATCTGATTCCCCACCTTCGTTTCAGGGCGACCGATGACTGGATCGTCGCCGAAGTTAGCGTTCCTTTGGATTTCATGGCGGATTTTCCCGGACTCCCATCCTTGCGGAATCGATTTTTCAATGGAAAAATCGCTGCGCGTTTAGCGGTTGAAAAGGATGAACTGAAGATTAAAGGCTTGGACATTCTCGGGAACGGGCATCGGCTTCCGTGGCTTTTCACCGGACAAGGCTATCGCGACACGGTCCAGAAAACGCTGGAGCAGGGAATAAGGACCAGGTTGCCCCAAGGCGATGCGTTTCTTGCGCGGCTCGAATCCATTCACGTAGAGAACGGCGAAATTGTCGTCAAAGTTCGACCAGCAGATTAAACTTCTCCAGGAAATGGTGGTCGAAACGCTTGAGAGGCAAAGAGTTAGAGGTTCTTGAGTCGTTTGATGATCTGTAGAGAACGGCTGGCTCGGAGATGCGGCCCTACCGACAATGTGGCTCTTGTTAACGCGGCTCAGCAGGAGCTTCGCCCTACCGCGTGATACGACCTCGTGGCCGGTGATCGGTAGGGCGAGCCTTCCGGCGAGCCGCCTTTTGAGGTCTCTCTTAATCTCTAACTCTTTGTTCCTCTTGCGGTTCCACCACCAGCTCCTCAGAAGTGAACGTTAGTTATTGCGCTCCCGGTTGCTGCTCTCCCTCTGGATGATCTTGAATCCTAGATCCACTCGCCGCTCCGCTGGCGTTCTCCCGTGAAGCGCCTCCAAAAGCATCTGCGCCGCAAGTTGCCCTGTCTCGAGGCGCGGCGTCCATACCGAGGTAATAGCCGGAATAGTCGAGCGAGAAATCTCCTGATCGTTGAAGCCCATGATCGCCAACTGTTCTGGAACTTTAATGCCCCGCCGTTGGCACTCGAAAAGAGCTCCGGCAGCGAGATCATCGTTTCCAAAAAAAATAGCTTCAATCGTAGGATGCTTCTCCAACAGCTCATTCAGGAGTCTCCCCCCCAAAGCGATGGAAAAGGGCTCGTTGCTGCGATGAATAAGATCGGAGCGATGTCCGTACTCTGTCAGAGTTTTTTGGAAGCCGGCTATGCGTTTGACGCTCCGAGGATCAATCTCAGTTAGAGTTCCCGCATAGGCTATTTGTGTGTACCCTTTTCGACAAAAATATTCGGCTGCTTCTACCCCGACTCTGTAGTGTGAAAATCCGACGTTGATATCCATAGGAGCGTCGCTCAGGTCCATGATCTCAACGATAGGGATCCGGGCCCTTCTGAGAACAGCCACAGTCCTGGCGGAGTGATCGACGCCAGAAAGAAGCAGTCCGTCCGGATACCAGCCCAGCATAGCCTCCACTAACTGTTCTTCGACCGAGACAAGGTATTCCGTTGTGCCAAGAATAATCTGGTAGCCATGTTGCGCCAGTACGGAGTAGACCCCTTGCAGAAGCGGAACGTACACAGAATGAAGTAACGTAGGGATGATGATGGGAACGACCTTCGCGGTGCCGGAAGCCAGGCCGCTCGCAACGCGGTTGCGGACGTAACCCAATTCATCGACCGCGTGCAGAATCTTTTTCCGGAGGGGTTCTGAAACCATCTCGGGTTTT
The DNA here is from genome assembly GCA_035567275.1 of Chthoniobacterales bacterium. Taxonomy (GTDB): domain Bacteria; phylum Verrucomicrobiota; class Verrucomicrobiia; order Chthoniobacterales; family JAFAMB01; genus DASZHC01. Next base: position 1,997 of record DATMQC010000180.1, read on the forward strand.
CGAAGAGCGCGGGAAACCGTCATCAAACCGACCCCGACATGATTGGCGACATCGCTGAGGGTCACACGTTTTGGGGGCAGGGGACGATTTTCGAGTTGGTTGGGGGAAGGATTCGTAGGGGTGGACTGCGACTCCATAAAGTTCTGAGTAGATTAAAAAATGGGTCTTCCAAAAATCGAAGATAGCGCTATCATGCCCCCTCCGCTCCGTTTACGTGTCTTTCTCCTAATCCCCTTCTCCCTGATGCACAAGAACCTATTCGATCTCACCGGACGCCGCATCCTCATCTCAGGCTCACGCGAAGTCGCCAAGCGAATGATTCAGAAAAGGGCAGGCAAGATTATTAACATCTGCTCCTTAATGAGCAACGTTGGCCGGCGCGCCGATGGGGTAAACCGGAAGAACTGGTTGGTTCCGCAGTATTTTTAAGCTCGACTGGATCCGATTTTGTGAATGGCCAGATGATCTACGTCGATGGTGGAATGATTTCCGTCCTTTGAGCCAGTGTTCGTTCCATCTCAGCTTCGGGGTCCGACGGGCACTTGAGGGAGTCGCAAGATACGGGTTGCGTGGCGAATTTCGTTCTGGAGTTCCCTTAGCATTTCGCGAGTCACTTCGATTTGTTGCGCCTTATGGTCCGTCCAATTTTTGGCAGCGTTCTGGAGGCGGTGATAAGCGTTCGCGAAGTATGCTGCAGCCGTCTCCGTCAGTCCGGGCGTGGCAAGTTTTGTTTCAAGCTGCCTCTGCGCCTCCGTTAGTTCCGCAAGGATGACTTTTTCCCTGGGAACGCGCCGCAGCTTTTGCGCGAGCCGCAATTTGGAGAGAGTCCAAATCAACCATTTCGTAGGATCGATCTGCCATGGCTTGACGCCATTTCGGTAATCGTGCTGAAACTCATGATGAAAGTTATGGTACCCTTCGCCCAAGGTAATAATAGCTATCAGCCCTGAGTCGCGGGCACTGCACTTTGAAGAGTAGGGACGGGACCCGATATAGTGGCAAAGGGAGTTGATGCAGAACGTGCAATGCTGGAGAACAACCAGGCGGGCAACTCCGGCGATGAGAAAGGCTCCAAGGGCCGAGCGCCAGCCGCCCCATGCGTAACCAATAACCGTGGGAAGCACAAAGGAAACCGATGCAGCGAGCCAATGAATATTACGATGCTGCCACATAACGAGGGGATCCTTTTGCAGATCGGTGACATTATCGAACGGAGGACCGGGATCGAGCTTGAAGAGGAGCCAGCCGATGTGTGCGTGAAACAAGCCCTTCGAGATGCAGTAAGGATCATCATCATGGTCCACATGTTTGTGATGACTCCGATGCTCGCACGCCCACAGCAAGACGGAGTTTTCAAACGCCCCGGCTCCGAAAACGAGCGTCAAAAGTTTAACGATCCAGTGAGCCTGGAAAGTGAGATGTGCAAACAGCCGGTGATAACCAAGCGTGATCGAAAAGCCGCAAGCAAAGAACATCACGAAGAAAAGGATCACTTGGAATCGATCGATGCCAAAAAACCAGAGATATGCCGGGACTGCGGTAAGCGCGAGAAATAACGTGCCGATGAGAAACGAACTTATAAGCCAATTGACCTTATCGAAGGGGATTCGTGAAAACATGATGTGGTTGGGAGTTCGGAAATCACCGTGAGGAGGGGGCTATGGGCGACAGCTATTGCCCGATCCGGATCTCCACGGAGCCGCCACTCTACACCATGAGGTTTCGCGACACAACCCCGGTGAAAAAAAGTCAGGGACCGGGCGGGCAATACCGATAACCTGCCTGTAATCAGCCAGGTCCGTACTCGACTACGAACCCGTTGACTGCAGAGTGTTTTGCGCACTCATTGACGGTAAGCATTCTGTGATTAAGGGTGGGCCAACACCGTTGAGCCTGACCGGAATCCGTGAAAAGCAAAACTGGTTGTCGACATGCCGGTTCAATTCAAAGACTACTACAAGATTTTGAACGTACCTCGTGAAGCAAGCAACGAGGACATTAAGAAAGCATTTCGTAAACTCGCGCGGCAATATCATCCGGATGTGGCCAAGGATAAAAAAGCTGCCGAGGAAAAATTTAAAGAAATCAACGAGGCTTACGAGGTCCTCGGCGACCCTGAGAACCGCAAAAAATACGATGAACTCGGTTCTAATTGGAGAGACGGAACCGACTTCCAGCCACCTCCCGGATGGCAGCAAGGTCGAGCCCAAGGCGCTCCGTTCTCGGAAGGATCTTTTGAATTCCGGTTTGATGGAACAGGTTTTTCCGATTTCTTTGAACAATTCTTCGGCCGGAGCGGACGTTTTGACGGCTTCTCCGACTTTGGCCATCGGCAGGAATACAGTGACGGAGAAGCGGGATTTGCGCGCCGTGGCAGTGATCTCGAAAGCGATATCCTGGTTACCCTCGAAGAAGCGTCGAAAGGATCTGTTCGGGTGCTTACTCTCCAGCGAACCAATCGGAAGACCGGTCAGGCCAGGACGCAGACGATCAAGGTAAAAATCCCTCCGGGAGTGATCGACGGGCAGATTATTCGCGTTCCCGGGATGGGGAACGAAGGAATAGGCGGAGGGGCGCCAGGAGATCTTTATCTTCGGATTCGTTTTGCGGCTCATCCCGATTTTCGCGTTCGCGGCGCTGACCTCTATTACAGCCTTGATCTTGCACCCTGGGAGGCGGTTCTCGGCGCAAGGATCGTAATTTCGACCCTTCAGGATCGAGTCTCCGTAAAAATCCCTCCCGGCGCGAACAGCGGGCAGCAATTGCGTGTGCGCGGACGCGGATTGGTTAACGGACAGTCCGGCGAGAAAGGAGATCTATTTGTCGTTATCAATATAGTCGTACCGGAGAAAGTTACTGAGGAAGAACGAGAACTCTGGAATAGGTTGAGTCGCGTCTCGCATTTTAACCCGAGGAACTCGTAAGATGGATCGTGATCCAAACTGGCGATGAAAGAACCCGGCAATGCTAAAGAAGAGTCGACGCAGGAGCTGCAGCCCGTTGAACATTCGATGCGCGCTGTTTACACGATTGAAGCAATTGCAGATCTTGCACAAGTACCGCGGCGCCTCATTATTCTCTACTGCAAACACGGGCTGGTTGTTCCGGCCTCTAAATCGCCGGACAGCGGTTGGTATTTTGACGATCGAGCGATCCGTGCTGTGCGGCGCATCGAAAATTTGCGCAACGCGTACGGCATGAATCTGACGGGGATCAAACTCATGATGCACCTGATGAAAGAAGTCGAGCGTCTCCGCGAGGAGGTCCGCTTTTTTCATCGTCAATAGCCGAACCTGGAAATTTCACGATCCAAAGCGCTCTCTGGCGAAAGAGAGGCTGACTCACCGAATTACTCTTCCTCCATGGTCTCCAACTCGGATTCGCGTGTGCGGCCCGCACGAGTGTGTGGAGGCGATGTTTGGTTTAGCCCAGATCCCGAAATTTAGGGAATCGTCCTCGTCCTTGTCGTCGTGCTCGTCCTTCGATTATTGGCTTCTGCGCCGAGAAAAAAGCCGATCTTCCGGGCAATTATTTTGTTCCGTTTGTGTGACGGTGAGAATTCTCGAGGACGAGCACGAGAACGAGGACGACTTCTCAACTTCTGAATTTTGTTTTGAGAGGTGATACCGGATGCGCTTTCAGGAAACGGGCCAAAGCTTCGTCCAATGAGGCCCAGTCGATCTTCTGCGCGAAGACACGGTAGACGTTATGTAAAATAATGTTGCGGTGGCGGCAATAATTATTGAGCGGAACCAGCTTATGGCCCATCTCAATTTTTATCGCATAAGATGATCGACCGCTCACAATGGCCGTAAAACCGCGCGATAAAGCCAGATCGACCGCGGCGTCCCATAAGCGGAAATAAAGCATCCATTCCTTCGGCCGGCTGTAATCCATGCCGATGAACATATTTATCAGCCGCTCGCCCATATCGAAGCACAGCATGAATGCGATCATTTCGCCTGTGACCTGTTCTCGGAGGATGATGAAAAGCGCGGCCTGCTTTTCGGCAAAGACTTCAAAAAACTTGCGATTGAGCCTCACAAATTTCGTCGCTGACTTTTCGTAGGTCTGCCAGAACAATCCAAAGACATCGTCAAGCGTCTTTGCGTCCGGACGCTGGACTATTTCCACACCGAGCGCAACCTGCTCTCTACTGCGTCTCAGCTTCTTTTTCAGGTTGTGCCGCCTCGATCCCTTCATGGCCGCGAAATAATCCTCTTTTCGGGGTGACGGGAATTCGACGACCGTGTTTGGGAAGCTGATAACGCGAAAAAGCCTCCGCTGATGCGATAGCCAGTTCAAATCGGCCGACGAGCTCTCAGGAAAGTCTTTCCAAACAATCATAGCAGCGCGAAGCTCATCGGCTTTCTTTTCCAGCGCAACTTGGAGAGCAAGAAGCGCAGCACGCCGATTAACATTGGAAATAAGGCCGACTCTGCCTTCATCGAGGATGGGAGAGCCGACAAATAAGGTCCGCTGGCATAAGACAGACGGCACGACCTTTCCAGTGAGGCGCAGTAGCCGCAAGAATTGCTGCGGCGCAAGTTGTTCGACCGGCACATCCATAACGAAAACCGGCGCTATTCCAACCGGACAACCGAGATGTTTAATCAAACCATAAAAAAAGCTGAACTGGTCGTCGATGCCGGATTGCTCAAGGGCTTCGTACCACCAGCCGCCCTCGCCTAGGACCTGAAAGCAGGCCTCCCATAGATCATCCGGAATCTGCGAGGCTGTCTTAAAGAACTCAACCTCATAGGGTTGCAGGTTCATGTACGCGCTACGACAAGGCCAACGCCAATAAAAATCAGGCATACGCCGATCCAGCGTTTTCTCGTCACCTTTTCGCGAAGGAGACAGCGCGACATGAGCGTAATCGAAATCAGGTTGAGGCTGCTGATCGCGTACGCGACGCCGACATCAAGAAACAGCAACGCTTTGGTGTATATCACTGTTTCGAGCGACAGAATCACAACACCGAATGAAATCCAAAGATACCAACGGACAGCCCTCAGAACAGATTTTTTCAAAAACACCTGGCCGATGCCTTCAAGCAACGTGCAGATGACAACGAGGAGCACACCAATGAAGGTCTGGCTCATTTAGCCTCACGTTCCCGGAATTGTGTGACATGATCCGTCTGGCTGATGAACCAAACGCCGGCAAGCACGAATATGATACCCGTCATCTGAATCAGATCGGCCGCTTCCTTCAAATACAGAACGGATAAGAAAAAAACTGAAACATAGCTCAACGACGTGATGGGTTGAGCATAACTCAAGTCTGCGTCGCGGAGGACCATCAACCAATTAAAGAATTGGCATGCCATCAAAAATATGACGAATATGAAAAGAGGACTGTGCAAAATAGCCTGCACATTGAGCCAAGGCGAACCATCGTCAGGCAAAGCCAGCACCGCAGATTTCCAAACAAGCTGCAAAGCTGTACCGATCAGGATCGCGAGGAGCAATCTCGCTGCCAGCCTTATGGGAGATTTCTTCCTTACGCTCATGCAGTTATTTCTAATCACTCTCTGGGTCTTGAACAACAGTGCAGGCGAAATTTTTCCATAATGCAGAGATGCGCATAAACGGAAGAACATATCAGGTAACCAGCACGCTAACTTGCAGGCGCTTGAGCCTAGTAAAAGAGGCTGACTCGGCGCATTACTCTTCCTCCATGGTCTCCAGCTCGGCGAAGACGTAACCGATGAAAATATCGGCTTCGATGCGCAAGGGAATCCGCTTGTCGTCATCAGAGAGCCAGCCCCGCCCGCTTCTAAAGAGTTTGTGCTCCTTCAACTGCATCTTTTTATCAATCTTCTTGAGGTGGAGCTCGAGTTTGATTGCTCCCTTGTCGCGTCCGGCGATTCTCAGCGAATCTCTACCTAAAACCTTAACTGTTGCGAGGTACGGTGCGTTTGACGCCCAAACCACGATCGACTCGGTGTCGCCGTTTCTAAGCGGTTGGCTCCTGACCCAAAGCAACGCAGTTGCCATGTCAAAGACGGGACTGAATTTAAAAGTTTCTGGCTTCGGTTGCTGATCGCTTGGAATTTTCTGGCGAAAACCAATTACTTGGGTCGGTTCGAAATCGACACTGGTTTTCACCGTTTCGGACCGATACCTCTCCTCCTGGACAAAATGGATTGGCCGCAGAGTCGACTTGTTTTCTGTTGCCCGATGGTAGACATCAAGCTTGAACAAAACACGCGGCAGACCGGAAGTGCTTCCCTTGGCATCGATTTCCAGAGTGTTTTTTGTTGGGGATGAAAGGCGAACGTCTGCGCTTGCAGCCTGAATCCCATCCCACCCGAACCGATATGCGAGTCGCATGGGCGGGGGAGGCGCAAAGTTGCCCGGCCCCTTATTTGAGGTAAGGGAGTTTATCCAATCTGCGCTTTCCTCCGCATTTGCGACGAACGCAGCCAGAAGAAGAATAGCGAGACGGCACACTAGGGTACAACGCGCTCCACTTTTCGAGACAAGATCCATCCTAGATTGCCGGTGTTGGCTCGACAAAAAGTCCAGTCGCCCCGCACCGAAATCAACTGAACTGGTTGGCCGATCTGCAGACTCTCCACCGGGCGGGCAGTTACTGCCGGCCCGTATTTCAAGTCAGTTCCCGATTCGATGACCAGAGCGCGATTGGAGTCCTTGAGGCCGGCGCCGATCCAAATAGAAACTGCCAGGCTGGAAACAAAGAGAATTCCAGCGGCCATTGAAACAAATCCGAAAAAGGTTGCATAGGAGAAACGTTTTTGCAGCGCGCCTACTATGCAGAAGATGGCGGTCCAAAAAAAGACTGATGCTACAACCGGAAAATAGTCAGCGTATGCCCCGAGCGAGTCGCGAATCGTTTTTGGATCATCATTTCCCACAATCTTGAGCGCGGTCTGCAAATTTGCTTTGGCCTCTTCAAATGCCGGGTTGAGAATGAGCGCGCGATGGTAATTGAGAATGGCTCTTCCATGATCGTTCAGCTTGAACCATGCATCGCCAAGATTGTAAAAAAGCTCGGAGCTATATTCGCGACTGTCGACAAGCTGAATATAATCCACCTTCGCCTCCTCATATTTACCCTCCGCGTATGCGGCGTTCGCAGCGTTCCATTTGGTATTTCCCAAACAATCCGAATTCACGAATGCGACAAAGAAGCATGTAATAGAGAAATATATTGGCAGCCTCAAGCGTTGGCCCTCCAGCGATTCAAAAGAGTGATGATGCGCGATCGCTCCTCTTCCGTGAGAGATTCCGGTCCGTGGTGGCCATAGATTCTGGCACTCCTTGCATCCACGAGGTCACGCAAATCACGTCGAATTTCGGCAGGCAGGCGCTCACCGTTTATCCACTCCTCCAGAGACGGCGGGGTTCCTCGCTTGCGAATGCTGCGTATCTCGCAATCCAGTTCGAGGAGCCGAACCGCGGCTTGCAGGACGTCCGAGCGATTGATCGACGCGCCTATCTTTTTTCGAAGGACACGACTTTCCAGATTTAACGCCCGGAGCGGTTGACTTGCGATTTTTGCATTTCGTAACCACAAACCCAAACCAAACGCCAACAAAGCACCGGCCGGGATCGCCTGAGCGATCCAGAAGATCGGCTGCTTAGTCAAGGGTGTGAACGCCGCAGGAACTGGCGTACGCACCTGGATATCGAGCACGTCCGGAACCCCCGGCGGCTTTATCTGTGTAGAAACGGAAGGCGCGGCAACCGGACTGGGGCTCGACACTTTGGGAATGAGTTCTCCCTGGACCTCGACATTGATGGGCGACGTGTTCAGGGTGACATATTTTTCGGAGTTCGGATTGAAATAGGAGAACCTGGCGATTGGCGAGGTCGTCACGGCCTTCTCGGCCACAAGCGGATAGCTGAAGGTCTTGGTCGCACTCAAACCGAGGTCGTCCAGTGTCTCGATTGCTTCCGTCGGTTGATAAATGTGCCAGCCATCCGTGTTCGTCAGGCTTGGCTGCTCAATGCGATCGAAATTCCCAAGCCCCTTGATTTCGACTTTCATACTCACTGGATTGCCTGTCTTGACCTTATCCGGCTGGGCTGAAGCCGTCAGAGTAAACTCACCCACCGCCCCGGAAAAATCGGCCGGACGATCGGCCGCCGGAAGAGGCTTGATTTGAATTGAACTTCCATTGGTTTTTACGTCCACGACCTGCTGCTGAAAACTCTCGAAGGGATCGGCAAATCCTTGGGATCCTCTCAAGCCGAAAGGAGTTGAAATCAGAAATCCTTGCGTTGCGGATTGCAGGTTCAGTTTCCCAGGCTTGACTCCAGTCAACGCCGTTTTATAGATGACGACCCGATAGATACGCCCGTTGAGTTCAAGCTCCTTTTCGGCCGGATCCGAATATTTCTTGGTAACGAAATCTTCTCCTTCAATAATCGGATATTGGCCCTGCGGGTAGGGCTGATACTGGATTCGTTGATTGAAATAAAATCGTAATTCGATCGGAATTTGTTCGCCGACGTAAGCCGACTCTTTTGGAACGACAAGCTCCGCAAAGTACGGCTTATCGGAAGTTGCCGAACGAGCGGGGTCGCCATGAATGACCTTTAATGTCATTGCCGTGGTCCGGTAGGCCTTTCCTCCAGCGGAGACTTCGACCGGCGGAATTTCGTAAAAGCCCTCTCGGAGAGGCGTGATGATATAAGTGAAAATAGTAACCGAAGACGCCTGGAAGTTGAGGATCTGCGTGCGGGTGGCAGTCCCCGCGAAACTGATTGACAAACCGTTTACAGAAACGTTCGGAGGCCGAGTGATTCGTGCATTTTCAACCTTGATTTCCAATTTAACGGGATGATCGACATCTGTGACCGTCTCGGATAACGAGCCGGAAATAGACGGCTCAGCGAGAGCGTTTCCGAGAATCCCCAACAAAATAATAAAGAGAGCCGGCAATCTGTTCATATCACCAGTCGCGGGAGACGCCGCGATCCGTTTTTCGCCGCATCAGATCGATTTTGTCCCCCTCATCCTTCATTGAATCGAGCAAGCTAAGCGCCTCCTCCTCGGACATCTGACCTTGTTTCTCGTCGGAAGGCACACGGGTGCCGCGTGGTTGTTCGTCCGAGGGTGCGATCTCGCGAACTTCACCATCCTTTTTCTGACCGGGACTCGGCTCTTCCGTCGGACCGTTTTCATCATCGCCTTCCGCAGAATCCGATTGTTGCGATTGATCACGCGGCATTTCCTGATCGTCCTCCTGTTGCTGTGAATCGTCTTGCTGATTTGGCCTCCGGCCCTTCTCAGCTTTCTGCCTGGTATTTTGACTTCCCTGTTTTCGCTGTCTCCTTGAGCGTTGGCTTCGTGTGGCTTCCTGTTTCTGTTTTTCGGCTGCCTTGATTCGCTCTTCCAGCAGGTCCAGGTTCTTTTTCGCCTGTTCGTCTCTCGGATTTAGATCAAGAGCCTGATGATATTGGTAGCGAGCGTCGTAATAGGTCGACAACTGCTGCTCAATTTCCTGAGCCAGGTTTCCCTTCACGAATAGGGCGTTTCCCGCGTTGTAGTAGGCTCTCTCTTTGACGGTGGAATCTTCGCTCATCATCGCCTTCGAATAGGCTTCGAAGGCCTCGTCAAATTTCTGAAGCCGGTAGGCAGCGTCGCCGGCGTTGAAGTTCAACACCGGGGAGTTGGGATTGCCTTTGAGTTCGTCACGAAGGCCTTGCAGCGCACCTTCGAAATCTCCTTGGTTGTACCGATCGAGACTAGACGCGCCTTTCAGTTGTGTACTCAGGAAAAGCAATGTCAAGGCGGCAGCGGTTTTGGTGGAGAGATGCTGTGTCAGTTTTTTCCTTTGGTGGCTACCGACCGCCGTGGAGAGCAGCAAAAAAAGAAATCCTACGGCAAGCGGCCATCGATAGCGCTCGATTGGTATGCGCCAAGACCCCCCTCCGATGTTACCCTGGTTCAGATTCCGTAAGCCGTCGGAAACTAGCCTGGATATGCCTTCCTTGTCGAGGTGGACATAGAATCCCCCTGTCTCGTGCGCGATTTGCCGGAGTCTGTTCTCGTCCAGGCGCGACCGCACGAGTTGGCCATTCTTATCCCGGAGGTATTGTTGATTGTCGGGGCCGATCGGAATAAGCGAGCCTTCTTTTGTTCCGATGCCGACGGTGAAAATGCGGATTCCTGATGCCGCAGCTGCCCTGGCTGCCGCTATTGAGTCCTCATCGAGATCTTCGCCGTCCGTGAACAGGACCAGCGCTCGATAAGATTGCTCCGACCGGCCGAGAGCGAGTTCTGCGGAATAGATCGAAGCGGAAATGTCCGTTCCTCCCCTTTCAACGGTTCTGGTATCGAGCTGGTTAATAGCTTCGACTACGGCCTGATAATCGATGGTGAGCGGCGCTTCGACCTGCGATGCTCCCGCGAATGCGATAAGCCCGAATCTGTCTCCCTTCATCATGTTGAGAAGATCCTGGGCTGCGAGTTTGGCGCGAGTCAATCGATCCGGCGCGATGTCGGTCGACAGCATGCTTTTGGAAGTGTCAATAGCTAACATGATATCGCGTCCCAGCCGAGTGAATTCCTGCTCGGTGAACCCGACCTGCGGGCGCGCAAGGGCGATCAGAAGCGCCGAAAGAGCTCCTAGAAAGAGAATGCGCTTCATGACCTTCTGCATTCGAGACGCAGCGTCTGTCAGGTCCGGGATCAGTCGGGAGGCGACAAGCCGTTCCAATCGTTTTCGGTTTCGACGGTCGTTGTAAGAAGTCAGCGCAGCCAGAACCGGCAAGAGGAACAGTCCGTAGAGCCATATTGGCTGGGCAAAGGTCATGGAACGACGCTCCAGATTGTCTCTCTCAGCGTGAACGCGGTCCCGAGCAGGACAAATCCCGCTGCCAGCAACCATGGGAAAACATCGTCGTAATTCTGGTACTGTTGTACATCTATGCCCGTGCGTTCGAGTTTATCGATCTGCTCGAAAATTTCCCGCATCGTTTTAGTGTCGGTAGCCCTGAAGAAGACTCCTCCGCCGATCTTTGCAATTTCGCGGCAGGTATCTTCCTTGAACGGCATATACTCCTCTGAATAGTAGGTGTTTCCAAATCCATCGGAGTGAGGAAACGGGACGAGTCCATTGGTCCCGGTTCCAATGGTATAAATCTTGATTCCAATGGCCGCAGCCGCTTCAGCAGCGGTGAGTGGAGGTATGTTTCCTGCGTTGTTATCTCCGTCCGTCAATAATACGATGACTCTGCTCTTCGATCGCTTGTCTTTCAAACGATTGGCTCCGGTAACCAGAGCGGATCCAATGGCGGTCCCGTCCTCCACAAGGCTTGACCCGAGCGCGGTCTGATCCCCGACCCGGCGAATCGTGAGGCGCGCAAGATTCTCAATAAGCCATTTGTGGTCAAGAGTCAGCGGACTGATCAGGTAGGGCCGTCCGGAAAATGCGATGACTCCAATCCGGTCATCGGGCCGGCCATTGATGAATTTTTCGGTGACTTGTTTTACAACTTCAAGGCGGCTGACGCGTTGGGAGCCGATCGAAAAATCTTCCGATAACATCGAGAGCGAAACGTCTAGTAGCAGCATGATGTCGATGCCGTTCATTCTGCTTCGGCTGGAGGCTGTTCCAAACTGCGGACGAGCCAGGGCCAATATCAGGGAAACGCATCCGAAATAGTAGAGTGAGTTCTGGACCGTTTTGGTCCACGAGTGTCGGAAACCCTTGCTCTTCGCGAAAATGCGCGCCCCGGGAAATCGAATTACAGGCAACTTCTTCCATCGGTCGCCGAACAACCGAAAGAAGGCCGGGGCCAGCACCAGAAGCAGGAACCAGGGTTCCTCGAATCGGAAGGACGTAGTCACTTAGCCTCCTCCACAAAAGCCGCCGCTTGTTCGAAAAGGGTTTCGTTTTCCCGAACCCCGGCGTTCGCTCGGGCGAATTTGATCGAATCGCACGTTAGCAAAAAGTGGCGTAGGCGTTCCTGTTGTGCGAGATCAAAATGCGAGTTTTTGGAGGCTTCCATCAGGAACTCGATGGTCGTTTGTCGAACCGCTTTGATGCCGAAATGTTGTTCGATAAAGCTCCTGAGAACATCTGAAATCTTTATGCTGAAATCGTATCCGGTCTCCGACCCGATGCCCTGCTTCAATGCTTCCAGGCGCCTTCTTGCCACTTCTTTCGGGAGAGGCGGAAGAACAGCTCTCGATTTCGGATTCGGCCAAACGAAATAGGCGACCAGCGCCAGCATCAGAAGGCAAGCCAGGATCGCCACAATCATGAGCGAAGGAGAGTCCGCGATTGGCGGGCGGATATCCTCCATCTCGTCCGGAGCTCTGGATGCAGTCTGAGCTAAAAACAACCAGATCATCTGCCTCTCAAACGACTTTCCCTTCGCAGAAAAAATGACCTGAGGGCCGGGAAGTAATCTTTATCGGTCCGCAAGGCGATCGAATCGATGCTCTTTCTTCGGAGCAGTGTTTCGCGCTCGGTACGTTCCTGCTCCGTTCGTTTTCTGAACTCAGATCGCACCCGCGGATTCGAAAAGTCGATTTCCAAGATCGCACCACTTTCCGGGTCCTCAACTCTAACCGGGCCAATCGGAGGCAGCGATTGCTCTCCCGGATCTTCAATAACCACCGCAATCAAATCATGCCGCCGGCTGCAGATTGTGAGAGCCTTTTCGTAATTCGCAGTATGAAAGTCTGAGATGACAAACACGACTGCACGCCGCATCGTCACGCGATTCAAGAAATCCAGGGCCTTTGCAAGGTCGGTTTTCCTTCCAACAGGCTCATAAAAGAGAATCTCGCGGATTAGCCGCAAAATGTGCGTTCTGCCTTTTTTGGGCGGGATGTAAAGTTCGACCAGGTCTGTGAAAAGGATTAATCCAACCTTGTCGCTGTTTCTGATCGCACAAAATGCCAGCAGCGAAGCGACTTCGGCGGCCAGTTCTCTCTTGCTTGCGCTCACGCTGCCGAAGCTTCCGGACGCGCTGACATCGATCAGAAGCATGACCGTAAGTTCACGCTCTTCGACATATTTGCGGACAAAAGGTTCGCCCATCCGTGCGGTAACGTTCCAGTCAATGGACCGAATCTCATCACCGAAATCGTACAGGCGGAACTCGTCAAAATTCATCCCGCGCCCTTTGAAGACACTATGGTATTGACCCGCGAAAGCCGTTTCAACGAATCGCCGCGTGCGAAGCTCCAGTTTGCGGATTTTCTTGAGAATCTCAGGTACCGTCTGCATGCCACAACTTTACGGAACGGGAAGACCGGAAAAGATCCTCTGGATAATCTTTTCGCTTGTGACGTCTTCTGCTTCGGCTTCATAGCTCACGATCACGCGATGACGCAAGACATCGGGTCCGATCATCTTGATATCGTGCGGCGTTACGTAGCCTCTGCCGTTTAGAAATGCGTGGGCCCGGGCGGCAAGCGTGAGATTAATCGTTGCTCTGGGAGAGGCGCCATAGCGAATCAATCCCTCCATTCCAAGATGGAAATCGGCAGGGCGTCTGGTTGCCCAAATGATATCGACTATGTAGTCCTTCACTCGATCATCGATAAAGATTCGATTCACAACATCCCGGGAGCGGATGATCTGCTCCGGTGAAGCGACTTGATCCACGGACAAGTCCGGGGCCGAGGTCCCCATAAGATCAAGAATTTTGCGTTCCTCTTCCTTTGAAGGGTAGGTGATATCGAGCTTCAACATGAACCGGTCGAGTTGCGCTTCCGGCAATTGGTAAGTGCCCTCCTGCTCAATGGGATTTTGGGTAGCCAGCACCAGAAATGGATCAGAAAGGGGATAGGTCTGCTTGCTGATCGTCACGCGACGTTCCTGCATGGCCTCAAGCAACGCGCTCTGTACCTTGGCAGGGGCGCGATTTACTTCGTCCGCTAAAATTAAATTAGAAAAGATCGGACCGAGCTCCGGGCGAAATTCTCCGTCGCGAGGATTGTAAATCATCGTCCCAATAATGTCCGCGGGTAACAAATCCGGAGTGAATTGGAGCCGGCGGAATTCCGTACGGATGCAGGAAGCCAGGGTTTTTACGGCCAACGTTTTTGCCAATCCCGGAACGCCTTCCAAAAGGACGTGGCCATTTGCCAATAATCCGATGAGCAGCCGGTCGATAAGATATTTTTGCCCCACGATGACGCGGGAGATTTCATTTTGGACGGCGGAGACCCATGTGCCACAGCTCTTGACCTCCTCTGCGATTGCCTCGGTCGAAATGGTCATAGTCGATGTTCAAAATGAGACATTCTCTCCCTGGATCTGTTTAAAAATGGGTTGAACCGGTCTGGGGCGGAAGCGCAATGGATCTTAAGGTGCTCCAATCCCTGACCTTACTCATCCGCGCTAAAACGTTTTCGGTAGTCCATGGATGACAAATCACACGCTTTTTCGTTGCAACCCTGCAGTGTCGTTAGCATGCTCCCGTAAGCTTGTATCCGACGCCCTGGCAGAAAAAGACATTGTGGAATGCGATCACTTCGATCTCTCTCCTTGTGATCGCCTCGATCTTTGTTTTTGCGATCTATGTCGCTACTCGAATTCTGACGTTTCTCCAGCCTTTTCTTTTGCCGGTAGCGGTTGCCGCAGTTCTGGCGTTCTTGCTCGAGCCCGTCGTGAGTTGGTTGGCTCGACGTCGCCTGCCGAGGTTGCTTGCGGTCATTATCGTCTTCGGGACGTTTGTGCTTGGCGCTGCTCTTCTGGTGGTTGGAGTAATTCCTTCGATTTACAGCGAGAGTGTGAAATTCTCTTCGACCCTTCCTGTGTACGTCGAAAAAGGTTGGGCCGCTCTTGATGGCTTCCTCCAAGACCATATTGAAACCTTTCCGCAGCTTGGCATTGGCCCCTCCTCCTCCAACGGGTCCAAAACGCAAGGCGGCGGTGCGACAGCGCAGAGCAAGTCGACCGATACCGGGTTTGCTCGTTACCGGGACAATCCTTATGTCCAGCAGACCCTGCAATATCTACAGGAGCAGTTGCCTTCCTTATATCAGCGGTCATGGGCTTTTGTCCAATCGAGCCTGACAGGCGTCTTCGGAGTGTTCGGATTCTTGTTCGGCTTGCTTGTCATTCCCATTTATCTCTTCTTCTTTTTGAAAGAGAGCCCGAGGATCGCCTCCTCGTGGAGCCACTATCTCCCTCTCCGCCGATCGGAATTTAAGGACGAAGTTGTAACTGTGCTGAGTGAGATCAACGGGTATCTGATCAACTTTTTTCGAGGTCAGTTGGTGGTGGCATTCATCAACGGGGCGCTGCTCGCGATTGGCCTGTCGATTCTTGGGTTGCAGTTTGGATTTTTGATTGGCCTGGGCTTCGCGTTTTTCGGGATAATCCCTTACGTGGGTTACATCATTTGTTACATTCCGGCCATTCTCATTGCCTTTGCGCAATTCAATGATTGGGCTCACCCGGTTTGGGTAACGATCATTTTCTTTTTGATTATCGCGCAAATCGATGGGCTGGTCACTACTCCCCGAATCGTAGGCACGTCGGTTGGTCTTCATCCCATGACAGTCATTGTGTCTGTGTTACTTTGGACGCTGGTTTTGGGAGGCTTGCTTGGCGCCATCCTGGCGATTCCCTTGACCGCAACCCTGAAGGTTTTGTTGCAACGCTACGTCTGGGATCGCCAGCGAAGTATTTTTTTCCAGGATGATGAGGCGCCGAAGAGCGATGAAATCGAAATCGCGACCTAAGCGAGGCCGCGTCTCAAACCGGCGAGATCGCAGGATCTCTTGAACCAAGGAACATTATTTGGCCGGAGCTTTTGTCCGAAACGCGGCTCGCCGGGAGGCTCGCCCTACCATTGACGCGCCAGCGAAACGTCGCCCGGCAGCGGTAGGGCGAAGACTTCGGCGAGCTCAGTCGAGCCGCTCCTGCTGAGCCGTCGCAATTGGCGAGGCCTCGCTCAATCCATCTTCGAGATGATGTTGTCTCCGAATTCGGAGCACTTGATCTCCGTCGCTCCTTCCATGAGGCGAGCGAAATCGTACGTAACCCGCTTGCTTGCGATTGCAGAATTTAATCCCTTCAGCACGAGGTCCGCGGCCTCCGCCCATCCCAGATGTCTCAACATCATTTCTCCAGAAAGGACTACTGAACCAGGGTTTACCTTATCGAGATTTGCGTATTTTGGTGCAGTCCCATGCGTCGCTTCAAAGATAGCGTGACCCGTCTGGTAATTGATATTCCCACCCGGCGCGATTCCGATTCCACCCACCTGGGCTGCGAGAGCATCTGAAAGGTAGTCCCCGTTAAGATTCAAAGTTGCGATCACGTCAAACTCTTCCGGGCGGGTCAAGACCTGCTGCAGCGTAATATCGGCTATAGCGTCCTTAACAAGGATCTTGCCATCTGCAAGCGCCGATTTCATTTCATCGTTCGCCTCCTTCTCGCCCTTTTCCTTCTTGGTGCGCTCCCACTTTGACCAACTATAAGTTTCAGCACCGAACAGAGTGTCCGCAATTTCGTAGCCCCAATCCCGGAAGCCGCCCTCGGTAAACTTCATGATGTTTCCCTTGTGCACGAGGGTTACCGATTTCTTTTTGTTGGCAATAGCATAGCGAATTGCGGCGGCGACCAGACGACTCGATCCTAAGCGACTTACCGGTTTTATTCCGATTCCAACCTCGATCTTAGGCTGCGCGAGCTCAGGATCGCTTTTCAGGAAGCCTTTTGCTGCCTCCAGGGTGCCGAAACGTATCTTCGCGAACTCTTTGGGAAATTCCTGCTCGAGTATTTTAAGAAAGTGTTCCACCTCCGGAGTACCGGCGCGGAATTCAATGCCCGCGTAGATATCCTCGGTGTTTTCCCGAAAGATTACCATGTTGACCTTTTCCGGATTTCTGACTGGGGAGGGAACACCCTGAAAATATTGTATGGGTCGCAGGCAGACGTAGAGATCGAGCAATTGCCGCAGAGCAACGTTCAGGGACCGAATCCCCCCTCCGACCGGCGTTGTAAGCGGGCCTTTAATTCCAACCAGGTATTCCTTAAACGCGGTGACGGTGTCTTCGGGGAGCCAATCGTCGAAGCGATCTTTTGCGGTCTGTCCGGCGAAGACCTCAAACCAGGCGATCTTGCGCGCACCCTTGTACGCTTTGTCGACAGCGGCGTTAAATACCCGTTCGCTCGCAGCCCAAATATCCGGACCTGTGCCATCCCCACGGATGAACGGGATTATGGGATTATCGGGACATTGGACGACCCCGTTGTGAGTTGTGATTTTGTTTCCAGTGGGCGGCTGAACGTTTTGGTATGCCATAGTGCTGCTCCGAGAGAAGGAGAAATTGATAAGAATCAAAACAGGGAGGAGAGTCAATCTGTGAACTAAAAAACTCTGTTGAGCAAATGGAAATAGGCTGGTTGCAAACGTGGATCGCTATGCTTTAATCAAGAGAAATTTAACTGTGTTAACTGTTTAGATTTGTATGCTTACGACCGAGCAACGCTCAACCGAGCAACGCTCTGCTCCCGAATTCCAAGCCGAGGCCCAAGAGCTCGCCGAGATCGTTTTGCAAATGCAGCGCCGGTTCATTCTGAAGCTCTCGGAACAACTCGGACACGGGAGTGTGTCATTCCCGCAGTATTTTCTGCTTGGCTATCTCGATACCCAGGGGGTAATCACCATGTCGGGGATCGCCTCAAAAATGGGGCATACCACCGCCGCAGCGACCGGCCTGGTCGATCGTTTGGAAAAGCTTGGCTATGTCCAGCGCTCCCACGCTCTCGATGACCGGCGCAAGGTGATGGTCAGAATCACACAAAAAGGCTCAAGTCTTGTGGCGGAAATCCGCCGGGACATGGTAGAAAAAATTATGACGCTTTTGCGGGAGCATTTAACGGCTGAGGAGGGGAGAACCTGGCTGCAAATTTACCGCAAGATTGCGGACTATTGCGATAAACTGCCAAAATAAGAATGAGACTTCCGCTGTTCGCCTTAACCATCGCAGGGATGTCCTGCACATTGTTTGCCGGCCCGTCCCCTTCAGAATACCGGAGCGCCCCTGTTTTCGACTTCCGGACTCGCCCTTATACGCTCGACGAAGCTGTCCAACTGGCTCTTAAACAGAATCCCTCAATCCTTCAGCAGATCCAGCAGCTGAAGGTCCAAAAAGGGCTTGTTTACCAGGCGCAATCGAAACTGCTGCCTCAACTTACCATGGCTGCCAGCTATTCGCAGCAGGCCAGCGGACTTACTCCGAGCATCTCTTCCAGGTCAACAGGGTTCGATCTTCTCGCGATTCCGCCCGGCCAGCAGTTGGTCGTCAACCCAAATGGCACGACAAACGCCATTGCGATTCCGCAGACCAGTACCAGATCTACCTCAAGTCAGGCTCTCGAGAGCTGGCAGGTGACTCTGACTGTTTCGCAATTGATTTATGATGGCGGTGCGACGATCGCTTCCCGCCGCGCGTCCAGGATCAAC
>DATMQC010000181.1:0-2816 GCA_035567275.1 Chthoniobacterales bacterium
AACAAAGTGCGGGAGCGAGGTTGGGTTCTGTCGGCTTATTCGATGCCTCCGGACGCCCAGGAGATCAACAGCCTGCGGATCGTCGTGCGCCCGCATCTGAACCAGGACGTGATCGAGATCCTTGCGCGCGATATCGAGTCGGCCTGCGAATACCTTGAGCAGCACGGCGGGTCCGCAACCCCACCGAAGCTTCATGACGCGCATAGGACTTCGGCGAAGTGCTGAAAGCATTCGGCCGGCGAGTGCTGGCTAATATCTATCTCCATTGCGTCTTCGACCTCTGGGCAGACCGATGGCGAAAGCGCCATGCCCGAGGTCAGGTCATCATCGCGCGCTACGCCGATGGCATCGTCATGGGCTTCGAGCATAAGGGTGAAGCCAGACGCTTCGTTGCAGAGATGCGCCTCACCTCACGAAACGGAAAAAATCGTACGTAGGAAACGAGAACGGATCGTTCCTCCGCTCAACGCCCAAAGGGCGTCGTCAATGGCCACGTCGGTGATCCTGTCGTCATAGAGTTCATCGAGTGCGCGACGCGTAAGCGGCGAGGCATTCCCGCAATGTTTCAAACTGCCGGTTCGGGCCTATGACCTCAGTCAAGCCTTGGCGATCGAGATCCGCTTTCAGGCTCACACTGATGTGAGCCAGAGCGAGCGCGACTCCATGCTGCGCCAAATCCTTGACCAGCTCTTTGAGAGCGCCTCCCGCCGTGTAGTCAACGCTCGTGATCGCTCCCGCGTCCACGACAAGCCAGCTCAAGGGGGACGGAGATTCCGTCGTCAGTCTGCGTACCTGGGCGACGAAGCGATCAACGTTTGCATAGAAGAGATCCGAACCGAACCAATACACCACCAACCCCGGCGTTGCCGTGCGTCCGGGTTCCACAGCGCTCGCCTGCCAATTACCGTCGGCTGTCTGCGTTTTCACCGCTACCGAAGGCTGGTAGCTGTGGCGTACATGCTGAAGCAGCGACAGCACGAGCGCGAGCAGGATGCCGTCCTCGACACCGAAGAGAACTACGGAAGCAGCGGTTACGAGGGCAAGAATCCACTCGCGAGGGCTCTTGCGCTGCAGATCGTTTAAACCCCGCAAATCCACGAGACGGACGGCAATGGTGAAGACAATCGCGCCAAGCACGCAGACCGGAAGAAACTGCAGTGGACCGGTGAGGAAAAGGAGCACTAGCATGACCACAAGGGCCGTCGAGAGGTGCGCCAACTGGCTGCTGCCACCGGAGGTTTCTACCATCGCAGTCTGCGTCGGGCTACCGTTCACTACAAATGTTCCGCTCAAAGCTGCCGCCGCGTTGGCCGCCGAAATGCCGAGCAGATCGCGATTTTCATCCAGCTTGAGCATGTCGCTGAGGACGGCAATTCCAACCTGAAATCCGACACCAGTAAGAAAGCCGATCAGGACTGTTCGCGACAGAAAATCGGCAAGGAATCCGAGCTTAAGCAAACGGGCCAGCAGCAAGTGAAGATCGTGAATTTCTTCTGTGGCGTGATCGCCTCGGTCCGTTAGCTGCAGAGTGGGAGCGAGCCCATGCCCCCTTTGGTTACGGGTAGCCGTCGTGCACGCCCCACACTTGGTTGTCCTTAGCTAGATAATTGCCATAGGACGCCTCGAGCTCTTGGTGGGCGATCGACTGCTGGATTCCAAGTTCTTTGTAGCGTGCATATGATTTATCCCCGCCGATATAGACAACGCCCTTTTGCGTGTCGGCGTATGTGTAGAGTGTCTTGCCTTTGAACGTATTGCGTTCGAGCCTGTACGGAGTCATTTCGTGGTACACGGCCCATTGCTCCTGCGTTGAGGGGATCCGCGTGCGGAATCCGGCTGCGGACAGCAGCGATTCCTTATTTTGCACTTGTGTGCCTGCGCAGCCGGAAAAGCCGGCCACAGCAACAATTATCAAAAAGACGCCCAGGGAGGTTCCAAATAATTCTCTTTTGTTCATGCTGGAACTGATTTGTTAATCAACTTTGATTACAAAGGTCAATCAGCGTAAATGTGTTTTTCCGTTTTTTATTTAATTCGTAGACCATTTGCGACCTCATTTTGGTCGCAGATTTAAATGCAAAATCTTAGTTTCTGGCACCGCGCTAACCAAGCCGAATGAAAATGTGATTGTCGGCCGGGCACTCTCATCAGGCCGCTGGCCCGACTAGTTTCAGGTTTTCAGACTGTGCGGCCCTTTGCAGAGGAGAGTGCAAACGGTCTACGATTTCCACTGAAAAAAGCCCGGTTAGACAACAAAAGATAGTTCTCTCTTACGCTCGATAGTATAACACATAACGTCCTTTACGGACCAATTTGCGGAGTGGAGCAGGAGAGGGATCCGATCCCGGCTACTGCTTGAAACAACATGATTCTAACATTCATGCGCCATCTGCCAATCGATGCAGGGAGCGAACAGTGTATTGGTAAACCAACGTCGAACTCTCGCCTGATGGTTGGACGGCGCTGCCTCCGTTTGCAAAGAAGGCTTGCCGCTTAAGGCCGGAGAAAATCCTTTGTAGCGATCTGAAGCGGTGTCAGCTCCTCGCTGAAGCGATCGCGGCCCGGCTTGGTCTTTTCGCGGAACCGGATCCGATCTGGCGAGAAGTGAGCTTCGGAACATGGGAGAACCGAACGTGGAGCGAAATTCAGGCCAGAGAACCTCAAGTACTCAGCGAATGGATAGCCAATTTTGATACAGTCGCCCCTCCGGCCGGGGAGTCGTTTGAACAATTGCAGGCGCGGGTGCTGACCGGGGTAGAGGGCAAGATTGTCCGAGCAAGGTGCGACGCGGGCGTCACGCCCGTGCCGCAATCAGG
>DATMQC010000182.1:0-7338 GCA_035567275.1 Chthoniobacterales bacterium
TGTTGACCTGCCAGCGGATCAATAGGTAAATAACTCTAACTCTCACCGCCCAATCAAGGGACGAAACTTATGACCGAGAAAAAGTCTGCCGCTTCATTACGCGCTGGGTTTGCGAGCCGCGCGACGCCTGAGCCTTGTTCACTGGTGATTTTCGGTGCGACCGGAGACCTGACGCATCGGAAGCTGATTCCAGCTCTGTATAACCTGGCAGCAGACGGCGATTTGCCGCCGGGAATGAATGTGATCGGCTTTGCGCGCCGCGATAAAACCGATGAGATTTTCCGTCAGGAATTGCAGGAAGCGGCGAAAAAGTTTTCTCGCCGGCCGATCGATCAGAATTTGTGGAACGATTTCGCAAGTTCCATTTACTACCACCGTAGCGAATTTACCGATCTTGAGGGGTATCGCCGGCTGCGCGAACGATTAGACCAATTGGAAAAAGGGAAGGGCCGGGGGGCTAACCGGCTTTTTTATTTGTCTGCCGGTCCTGACCAGTTCGACAACATTCTCGCTCGGTTAAAGGCGTCGGGCCTGGCTGAAGCGTCGGGCAAGAACTGGGCTCGTGTCATTGTGGAAAAACCCTTTGGAACCGATCTGGCGAGCGCACAACAACTAAACGAGGTTGTTCGAAACTCTTTTGATGAGTCTTCGACGTTTCGTATCGACCATTTTCTTGGAAAAGAGACCGCGCAGAACATTATGGTGCTGCGGTTCGCCAATGCGATTTTCGAGCACCTTTGGAATCAACGCTACATCGATCATGTGCAGATAACCGCCAGCGAGCAACTGGGGATCGAAAATCGGGCTGGTTATTACGAAGGGGCCGGAGCGCTTCGAGACATGGTCCAAAACCATTTGTTGCAGCTGCTTTGCCTGATCGCGATGGAACCGCCGACTGACTTGCGGGCCGACTCGATACGCGATGAAAAAGTGAAAGTCTTGCGATCCCTGCGGCGAATCACCGGCGAAGATGTTGCGCGGAGCGTGGTCCGTGCGCAATACGGCCCCGGATCTATCAAAGAAAAGCCGGCAGTCGGCTATCGGGAAGAAAAGAACGTCCAACCGGATTCGCAGACCGAGACCTACGTTGCCCTCCGCCTCCTGATTGACAATTGGCGTTGGGCCGATGTCCCGTTCTATGTGCGGGTTGGTAAGCGCATGCCAAAAAGCGGCACGGAAATCGGAATTCATTTTAAGAATGCGCCGGGCGTCTTATTCAATATCGACAGAGATCAGCCGAGCCGCCGCGACGGTTCGCAAAACGTGTTGGTGATTCGAATCCAGCCCGATGAGGGCGTTTCGCTGCGGATGCAGTCGAAAATCCCGGGCGCAAGCGTGCGCATTCAGCCCGTGAAGATGGATTTCGCTTATGGCACGTCGTTCGGGAAGGCGAGTCCGGAAGCTTATGAGCGCCTTCTGCTGGATGCGATGGCCGGTGATGCGACCCTATTTGCTCGCCGGGATGAAGTTGAAGAGGCATGGCGTTTTATTGATGATATCGAGGAGGGTTGGCAAGCTGTGGAACAAAAGCCAGGCCTCTATTTTTATCCATGCGGCAACTGGGGACCGGCTGAGGCGGATCATTTGATCGAAAACGACGGTCGAGCCTGGCGGCTGGCCTGAAAGGATCAGCCCGAAAATCTCACAAGCCAAAGCGCCGGTGAAATTTTCGCGCCGTAGAGCCGGGTTTTAACCGGTTTTAGCCTGGTCAACAGCTTGGTCGGCAGTACAAAACGCGGCTCGCAGGGAGGCTCGCCCTACCATTCATGCGCCAGGCAAACGTCACCCTGCAGCGGTAGGGCGAAGACTTCGGCGAGCTCAGTCAAGATTCTCGAGGACGCCGAGGTGTACTCGGGCCGGAGGAAATAGCTCGGAGAATCTTCTTGAACAGGGTTGTTCGAATGTATTTATGTTATCGATAACCCTCCGAACCAGGGGTCAGTACGGCATCGTTACTGGCCCTTTTCTTGTCCGGAACATTATTCTTGAATACGAAAATATTCAGTTGCCCCCAACCATGAAAAAAACATTCTTTGTCCGATTTGGTATCCAGGCGGTGGCCGGGTTGCTCCTTGCAGTGGGGCTGGCTGTGCCGTCGTATGCGCAGAGTAAGCTCAAGGGCGTCGCTGTGACCGTAGGAGATCTTGGTAATCCGTTTTTTGTGCAGATTGCCCACGGAGCTCAGGCCGAGGCCAAAAAGATCAATCCCTCCGTCAAATTCAGTGCCGAATCGAGCAATTACGACGTTAACAACCAAACGAACCAGATGGACAACTTCGTGTCCTCTGGTGCTAATCTGATCCTCCTGAATGCTGCGGACAGCAAAGGAATTGCTCCGGCGGTTATGCGGGCGAAGGCGGCAGGAATTGTTGTTGTGGCTGTGGATGTGGGTGCCGAAGGGGGCGTCGATGCGACGGTTACTTCAAATAACAAACAGGCGGGTGAGCTTGATGGTAAATACGTTGCGGACCGGCTCAAAGGGAAGGGGCAAGTTGTCATCGTTAACGGACCGCCCGTCACTGCGGTCACCGATCGCGTTGCAGGCTTTCTTGAGGAGATCAAGAAATATCCTGACATCAAGATCTTGTCTCAAGATCAAAACGCCGGCGGAAGCCGGGATGGCGGGCTTCGCGTGATGACCGATCTCTTGACGGCATTCAAGAAAATCGATGCGGTCTTCGCGATCAATGATCCGACCGCGATTGGTTGCGACTTGGCGGCGAAGCAGGCGCAGCGCAAAGATTTCTTCATCGTTGGTGTGGATGGAGCGCCTGATATTGTGCCTTCCTTGAAAGACAAGGATAGCCTCATTGCGGCAAGCGCGGCGCAGGATCCCTACACCATGTCCGGCAAAGCCGTGGAGATAGGTAACGACATTCTGAACGGGAAAAAGCCGGATCAACCTTTAACGCTGATCCCGGTGGATCTGATCACTAAAGAAAATGTCGACCAGTACAAAGGCTGGACAAAGTAGCGCTCGGCCGATTCTGGAGGTACGCCAGATATGCAAAAGCTTCCCTGGCGTACGCGTTCTTAAGAGCGTTAATCTCAGCATCTGGCCCGGCGAGGTGCACGCCTTCATGGGGGAGAACGGCGCAGGCAAGAGCACGCTCATGAAGATCCTGGCGGGGGCGTATTATCCGGATTCTGGTGAAATCATCCTGGATGGGAAAACGGTCCATTTCCGTACGCCGCACGAAGCGCGCTTGGCAGGGATCGGCATCATCTACCAGGAACTGACTGTTGCGCCGAACCTGACGGTGAGCGGCAACGTTTTTCTAGGCTCAGAACTGAAACGTTTTGGGTTCATGACCGATACGGCTGAGATGGATCGCAAGACCCAGGAGGTGCTCAATCGACTTGGTGCCAGATTCAAAGCCACCCAGCGCGCCGCTCATCTTGCGGTTGCCGAACAACAGCAGGTGGAGATAGCGCGCGCGCTGTTCTACAAGAGTCGGGTCCTGGTGATGGATGAACCGACGGCAGCTCTCTCCGATCGCGAAACGGATCGGCTGTTCGAGGTTGTCCGGCAACTTCGTTCGGAAGGGATGGCCATTATTTACATCAGCCACCGGATGGCCGAGGTCTATGAACTGGCCGACCGGCTCTCGGTCCTGCGCGATGGAGAATATGTCGGCGAGCTGAAGCGCCCGGAATTTTCTGCCGACAAGGTCATTGAGATGATGGTCGGGCGGCGACTGGAGGATTTCTACGAGCACGCCAAGCATTCAGCCGGACGCGTCGTTCTGGAAGTAAAGAACATGTCCGATGGCGACCGGGTGAAGAACGCCAACTTCCAACTCCGGCAGGGCGAAGTGCTTGGGTTAGCCGGCTTGGTCGGGGCGGGAAGAACCGAACTCGCCCGGTTGATCTTCGGGGCCGACAAACGCAAATCGGGTGAGGTCTATCTGGATGGGAAAAAGCTTCGGATCAACCAGCCTCAAGATGCGATCCGTGCCGGGATCGGCTACGTGCCAGAAGACCGCAAGCTTCAAGGTGTTTTCCTCCAGATGTCTTCGGGAGAAAACATTACGATGAACATCTTGGGGCAGTGCGCGACAAGCGGTGTTCTCGACTTCAAGAAGTTGACCGATCGCGCGAATGCAGAAGTGAAGGCCATGCGGGTCCGGACCGCGTCGTTGAAGCAGCGAGCCGGCGGGCTCTCCGGCGGTAATCAGCAGAAGCTTTTATTGGCTCGCTGGCTCGAAATAAATCCGAGGGTTCTCATTCTAGACGAACCGACGCGCGGAGTCGACGTCGGCGCCAAAGCTGAGATTTACGCGTTGATCCAGCAATTGCTTGAGAAGGGGATGGCGGTTCTTTTCATCTCCAGTGAACTGCCGGAAATCGTGGGTGTTTGCGACCGCGTATTAGTCATGCGGGAGGGAGAAATCACCGGTGAGGTCGGGGGCGAAACCGGGATCGAAATCACTCAACAGAACATCATGAAGTTTGCAACCGATGTCACACGGAGCGCATCAACCAATGGCAACTGAAGCTACGACAGAGACATCCGCCCTGGCTGCGGCGAAGAGGAAAGAGTTTACCAGATCGGTGATCGAATTGGCCGGGATGCTTCCGGTCCTCGTAGTGATCTGCATTCTCTTTGCCGTTCTCACACCGAATTTTCTCACCCAAAATAACCTCGTCAACGTTGTCCGCCAAGCGTCCATCAACATCGTGCTTGCCGCCGGGATGACGTTTGTCATTCTGACCGGAGGAATCGATCTGGCGGTTGGATCGGTGCTCGGCTTTACCGCCGTTATCTCGGTAGTCGTTTCACTGATCCCCGGCTTAAGCTGGGCGGCGGTTCCCGTGGCGCTGTTTGCCGGGTTGTTGGTTGGAGTGCTGACGGGCGCAACGGTAGCCTACATCGGGCTACCTCCATTTATCGTAACCCTGGGAACTTACACGGCGATCCGTGGAGCCGCATATCTCGCGGCCGGCGGAACCACCGCTATCAACAGTAAAATCGGCTTTGCCTGGATAGGCAATGGCTATGTGGGACCGGTTCCCTGGCTGGTCGTGATTGCCCTTTTAACCATCGCTGTGAGCGCGTTCATTCTTCACAGAACGATTTTAGGAGTGCACGTCTATGCTGTCGGCGGTAACGCGCAGGCGGCCCGATTGACCGGTATTCCGGTACCGTTTGTACTGATTTTCGCCTATGGCGTCAGCGGGCTTCTGTCGGGACTTGCCGGCGTCATGAGCGCCAGCCGTCTGTACAGCGCCCAAGGCCAGTTGGGCATCGGCTACGAGTTGGATGCGATTGCGGCGGTGATCCTGGGCGGAACAAGTTTCGTCGGCGGAATCGGCACTGTCTTTGGCACCTTAATCGGAGCGCTGATCATCGCCGTGCTGAACAATGGACTTACATTGATGAACGTCTCCTTTTACTGGCAATTGGTCATCAAGGGAGCGGTCATCATCCTGGCTGTGATGCTGGACAAATTGCGCACGCGTGGTCAAGCCGGATAGCTAAACACAACTAGATGAGCAGCGTAACGGTTGCGACCGGGATCTGCGTTGCAAAAGCGGATCCAATGCGACAGCGGATCGAAGGGCACTTCTCGGGTAAAATCGAGGGAGTTAAGAAACGGCCCGCCCGTATCGCTAGGCAAAGCGCTGCGGGCGGGCCGCGCGTCGCGGCCAGTTCCTCCTTGAGATAAGGAAAACCCCCTATGGCCCACAATAACTCGGAAGAAGAGTTCAACGAACTAGTGACTGCATTCTTTCAAGGAAGGATGACTCGACGCCAATTTATCCACCGCGCAGCGCAGCTCGGATTGTCCGCCGCTCTGGTGAGCAGAATCGTGTCTGCCTCTTTTGCGGCGAGTGATAATCTTATCGAATCTTCACCCGTGGCATCCAATGAGTCCCCGATTACTCGGGAGCGTGTCGAATATCTCAAGGCCAAGCCATACAAGGACACGACGATCAACGTAATGGTAATCAGGTCGGCAGTCGGCAACTGTGTCGAATATCACGCGCCAAGATGGGAGGAGCAAACCGGTGCCCACGTCAACATTACCAAGGTTTCAATCGACACCCTGCACCAGGACATTTTTACGGATCTCAAAGGGCCAGGTCAGTTTGACGCCTACCAGACTGCCGCATGGTTCTATGGAGACTATTTCACCGCCCAAGAACCCTATATTATCGAGATCGCGCCGTTTCTCAAAGATCCTAAATATCCCTACTGGAACCCGGAGGAATTCTTGCCGGCGATGAAACGGCTTTATACCTGGCAAGGCAAGTTGTACGGCGTGCTGTTCGATGCGGATGCCCAGATTCTCTACTACCGAAAGGATGTGCTCGCAAACGCTACATACCAGGAGAAATTTAAGAGCAAACTTGGCTATGATTTACCCAATCCGCCGAAGAGCATGAAAGAGATGCATGACGTTGCAGAGTTTTTCACGGGCTGGGATTGGAACGGCGATGGAAAGGACGATTGGGGAATTTCGCTTCACGCGAAGGTCAACGAGCAAGGATTTTTCCACTTTTTGACTCTTGCTGCGCCCTACGTTGTTTCGCCCAATAATAAGCACTTTTACTTCAACCCCGAGGATATGAAGCCTCTCATCAACTCCGAGGGGCATCTGCGCGCATTGGAAGATTATGTGAAGTTCCTGGCAAACGGTCCCAAGGAACAAATTGGCTGGACGCTGGAGCAGGGTTGGAACGTGTTTTTGAGCGGGCACGCCGTCATGGAGCCGACCTGGGGTGATCTACCCACCTTGGCCCAGGACCGCGCCCACTCCACGGTGCAAGGTCGAGTGGGTGCAACTATTATTCCAGGGACAACGGAGTCATTCAACCCGCTGACGAACCAATGGGAAAAAAGCTCGCTGAACACTGTCGGAAATACGAACGGTGGGACTTGGCATTGTGTGCTTTCGAGAAAATCCAAACAGAAAGAGGCGGCGTACGATTTCCTAGCGTTCATGGCAAATAGGAAGAACGCTTTCTTCAACGTGACTAATGGTTGGACTGGTGTGCAGCCGGCCATGAAATATGAATATTTCCCTCCTGTGGGAACCGGGAAAATCGAGGAATGGGAGAACCAGGGTTGGGACAAAGCCGATGCGATCACGTATCTGAACGCTTACTACGCCAATCTGGTCCTGCCGGCGCAGCAAATCTATTTGCGAATTGCCGGAGCCGCAGATTACTGGCACGAGCTCGATGTACGCGTCTCTTCAGTATTGGCGGGAGAGACGAAACCAAAAGCAGCCCTTGATGATATCTATCAGGCTTGGGAGCAGATCACGGAACGTTACGGTCGAGACAATCAGAAGAAACTTTATGCGGAGTCGTATCCTGCGTAGTCGCAAA
>DATMQC010000183.1:0-5526 GCA_035567275.1 Chthoniobacterales bacterium
CTGTGACAGAACTATACGGCCAAATCTGCGCACTAGGAGTGGAGGCATCCCATCAGATTGTGCTCGGATGACGGGCAATTCGGAAGTAATACAAACGAGGGAGTTACTGGCAAGCATACCTTTGGGACGAGACTCGCCTAAAACTCCGTTGCTGGCCACTCCCTCCACTCCGGCCTAAGCGCGCCGCCTACGGCGTCGCAGGCCTCCGTTCCGGGAGTGGCCAGCGAAACCCAAACATGCTTTCGACCCCAATGGCGGGCCGCTCGGTGCCTTCAGCGGTGACAGCCGCATTGCCGATCCACGCGGCCTTGCCGTCGATCGGGACGAAGGCCAGCTCTTTCCCAACAGCTGCACCAACCGGGTGTTGGCGCTCGACCCGAATGGGAGGGTCGTTCGTGACAGCGGCCCGATTGAAGGGCTGAACCCCGGCGGCGGCAATTTTGGGCCGGACGGCCGTTATTATGTCGGCGCGCGCAGCGCGCGTACGATCATGGCCTTTTCGATCGGGCTTGGCGCGACCGACAAGTATGTCCTCCCGGCCGGGATAGTGCCATTTCCCCGCGGATTTGCGTTCGGTCATGACGGCAGGCTGTTCCTGGCCTCCGGCATCGGCCCGAATGGCGAGGGCGACGATACCCATCGTAGCGTCCGCTCCCACGGGACCTACCCAGGCGTCCCGGTTGGTGACGGATCCGGAACTCAGCCCTCTCGATCTTGCGATCGCGCCCAACGGCAACATTGTAGTTTCCAGCGAGCATCCATTCGGCATGTCTGACGCCGTTACGACGGTTCGAGAATACGATGCCCTGGACGGCCGCCTCGTCCGCGTCTTCTCTCCAAACCAACTCGCCGAATTCCGCAAGCCCCGCGGCCTGCGCTTTGCTCCGAACGGGCATCTCTGCTGCGTCGCGCAGGATGAGGTTGTCGCTTTCGATTTCATCAGCGGTGAATGCCTTGGGGTCATTGTGCGATTGCCCCGGTTGACCGGCCAGGCGCTAGCGTTTTTTCCTTAGGTGGTAGTTGCCGTGCGGCGGAATGAACCGACATCATCCTTCATCGGGTGCCGTATGTGTAGCGAACTGAGAACATAATCGGCTCGCACCGACAACATCCGCGGTTTCCAAACCGTATTAAGTGAGAATAGGGTTCCTCATCGAGAAAGGCGTCACGCCGGAAACGGCATTGGGCGGAACACAGAGGCAGCCTGTAGACTTAGTCCTTCGCGGAAGCAAGGGCTATCGTTGCTCTTCATAATCAACGCGCTTTTGGCTCCCTCGATCGTGAACTGAGTCCTTAATCGATTTGTGATTTTACGGCCCCATCGCTACGAGGCCTTACTCCGGCTATCAGACGCCGACGGAATTCAATGGAAAAGCCCGGAAGTGTTCCGATCTACGTTCCTATTAAGGATCACAAATCGATGTAAGTCATTGAAAATCAATATTGCGGAGGGAGTGGGATTCGAACCCACGGTTGCTAGCCAAAGGACCGATTCACTCGCCATACGTTCCCGCCAGGAAAAAGCAGAGCGCCCATCCGGAAAGAAGCGATGGAATGCGCTTTAACCCCATTAAGCGCAACGGCGTAAGAGGAACAGAAAGACAAGTCAAAAAAGGAAAAGCTCCGGGTGTTCGGGACTCCTGGAGTACAGTTTGGCTGACTTGCTCAAACCAACCAGTCTACGAAATCCAAAATGAAAGCGGCACAGAAACCGCACCCGGGCGAGCCGGACTAATAGGACATCCTACTTTCCCCAATACGCTTTGGCCTTGGCAGTCACTTGGCAAAAACGTCAGAATTAGGAGATTCATGAACGCACCCCTGCCAGTTGCAGGCAGATCGCACTGAGGTGTTGTGTTAGCCCATCATGAATCTCACCAGCCAGTCGATTTGGATCTTCTTGAGCTGTTCAGTGACCGTCGGACCCAAGAAGTCCAGGCCGACTGAGCCGTGATGCAGGAGGTGGTCTCACTTTGAGGATCGTGTTGTCTCTGCCCGGAACTCGCCATTTATGAAAAGGATGGCTTTTCCGCCAAGCCCCGCTGCGTTGGCCACATGGGGCGGCACCGTCTCCAGCGTATCGGTCTTCACAGCCATAATTCAGTGTCTCAAGGTCAGTAACCAACGCCCAGGGAATTGATCGGCGAGGGTGCCCGGCTCCCAGGGCGACCGGCCCCGAACCCGCAAATAAATAATGCCCTGACTCAAAACCGCGTTACACTGGGTTTCTTCTCATCTCTGTGGAAAGGCAGACAATAATCAAAACACATAGAAAATTTGTACGTAGATTGACCACAAAAGACCACACTTTTGCTTCCGCCCACTTCCACAGGTTTCTACCCTGATGGAAATTCCCCAGGGAAACACCATGGAAAAGAGCGGAAAATAGAACCCTGAAAGAGGGTTCAAGTCCCCCCCGAGCAGAGGAGGCCAACTCTAAGTGGTTGTTTTTGAAGCACTTACAGTCTAAGACGCTTGGACAGATTCAGAATCTCGACCCCCACCGCCTGATGTCCCGATTAAAATCCAAGACCACTCCAGGCGACACTCTTCGAACTCGGCCATACTCCTATCGACGTCTGGATCCGAAAGATAGATACCGATGGTGATGGTGGACGACGAGAATTCCGACGTCGTGGCCAACGCCGCGGAACAGAAAGTGATAAGGGGTCATCGCAGAATCTGTTCCAAAACGTACTTTAAGCGCCATCGAGGAACGCAGAGCGCAGATTTCGCAGGGCCGAACCCTCTGTTTGAGCGGTTCGGACGGCCAGACGTAGTCGCCATTGAAGCTGATGAACTCCCAGCCGACCGGAGCGATGTGGCCGAGGGGTTTGTCGTGCAGTGTTTCGCCTTGGGGGCGAAGCTCTGCCGCGCCGTAAGTATCGGTATAGTGCCTCGAAGCCGCTCTGTTACTTGTTCAAGGGGCATGCCGCCCACCGAGTGCGGCCCGCCAAACCGGGCTCCGCACGCTCGACGCTCTACCGCGACATCCAAGCGCGGGATCATGCCCGAGTCCTTAGAGTACGATTTAGAACAGATTCTGTGATGACCCCAATCAATCGGATGAGCGGGAATGATTTTGGGCATCGCGTTGGCGAAGATGTCGAGATCGTTCGCGGTACATTGTGTCAGATCCTGAGAGATCATCTCGGGAACGTCGAGTTGCTTTTTGGCGATACCATTCAGGGAATCACTCAAACTGAAGGCGGTACACAGGTTCAGTTCACAAAGAATGGCGCGTGAGTTTGATTTGGTGATCGGCGCTGACGGGCTTCATTCCAATGTGAGGCGAATCGTATTTGGGGAGGAAACGCGTTTCTTCGCGATCTGGGTTTGTATTTGTGTGTACTCCGTCCCCAATTATTTGAAATTGGATCGGATGGAGATTCAGTTCTCAGAGCTGGGTCGAATTGCTGCGATCTGGAGTTCTCGCGGTGATGCAAATGCCAAGGCCTGTTTTGGCTTTGCGGCCTCGTCTCTTCGGATTGATTTGCAATCCAGGGCTCAGCAGCTGCAAGCGCTCAGAACGGTCTATGAGGGAATCGGCTGGGAGGTCCCTCGGCTTCTGGAAATGATGCCAACGGCGTCGGATTGGTACTTTGATACGGCTGCTCAGCGCTGGAACAGCATATCGGCGTGCGTCGGAAAAGATGGCAAACAATCCACGATTACACTGGGCACGATTGAACGGCTCGCCGGGAGCACCACAGCGGAAAACCTCGGAGTCAATCTGCAGGAATCGAAGCAGATTGTGAGCCGTTTGCAGGACACCGTAGTAAAACAACAGCTGGAGGAGCATTGTGAACAAAGGCGAGAATGTCTCACCTGTGGCCGGTTGCGGCCGGTTAAAGACTACCGCTACAGACGCCTGGATACCGTCCTAGGGACCGTACGTCTGAGGGTTCCGCGATATCGCATTGTAAGTGCCACTGCGGCACACAGGTTTGGAACCCGATTTCGGAAGTCCTCTCGGGTCGAATGACGCCCGAGTTGCGTCATCTGCAGGTGAGCCTAGGAGCGCAGATTTCGTATCGCAAGGCCGCGGATCTGCTGCGACTGCTCCTCCCACCGATGGGCGGAACTACCCATACCACCACCCGAAGCCGGGTCATTGGAGGTGCCCTATTGGGAAATCAAAGTTCCATACCCGGCTATTCCGCTTTCACGTCAGGAAGGGAAGGTCGCAATTGGTCTCATTGAGTTGAAAAGCCAAGAGCCCGGCCAATGGCAGCAAGGACCGGATCCGATCTCTGTTGTGCATAGCGTTGCCGCCTGGAGGCCATCGCCTGTTGCATCTGAAGGTCTCGATCCGTTTGACGCTGGGGGTATTTCTTTAACCCGCTCGACTGGTCATTTTCTGCGTTCGACGCGAGGTCGGTTTTTCTGTCTACCGGACCGGTGCGGCGGGCAATCAGCCCCGGTTGCCGCGCCTTGGATTGGGAATGGCCTTTCGCCTTCGAGTTAGGTCGAGCACTATCAGAGTTGGACAGCGCAGCCGGCGCTGGCATCTGCTTCCCGACATTGCCAATCTGCGTTTGCTCCTCGACGCGCGCGAGTTCGGCCGAGTCTTGCTGGATCGTAAGTTCATCGGGTGCCGGATGAATAAACTGCACGAGGACAACAAAAATCACGCAAAGGAAAACCAACCCTCCAGCGGTCAAGAGCGCCTCAGTCCGGTCGAACTGCCAACGTCTTGCCTGTCCTTGCGCAGGCAAATTTGGCCGGCGAAGAATTGGATTGCGCATGGGCTGCACGGGCAATTCCTGTAATTCTCTGTCAATGACGAGACTGGAATGATTTGATGATTTCAAATCCTGTGGGGTCGTTAAGGTAGTTGCGTCAGATGTGTAGCGGACCGAACCAGGTCTCCTCTATATCGTTAAAGGGAGGGAAGAAGGCCGATCGCCATCATTCGTTTCCTCATCCTTACGATCGCTTCGGTGTTCGGAGAGCGGCGACCGATTTCCCAACCCAGGCTGGGTTGCAGCGTTCAGCGAACCGAGAGCCATTCGGTTAGTCATAGCAGATATCGCAGTCGGTCACCTGCGTTTTCTTTTCAAAAATCTCCTACTCCACTAAGACGCTTTCGCGTCGTCATTAATTCGAATTTCGTAGATGGTTAAATTCCAACAGATGTACCAAAAGTCTCACATGCCCGTGATTCTGGCATCGTCGTGGGTCCATTAGATGCTGACCCCTTGGACAGCCTCCTGATACGCGAGTTCGCCCACGCCCAGTGAGTGGTGCTGATAGATTTCCAGGCTCTTTTTGCTCTCATGCCCGGAGATCAGCTGGATGGTGCCGTATCCGCCCGTGGTCTGGGCTATCGAGTTGTCCGACGTGCTGGCGGACACCAAGATAGTCGCTGAAAGCCTGGGACGTGAATATCATGTTGGACCCAAGTGATTGTTCACCTCATCGACGGCACCTACGAGCTCTTCCGTCACTTCTACGGGCTGCGCCGGTTCAACAAAGGAGTGGACCGCCCTTACGGGGCTGTCGTCGGCGTGCTGCAGACCGTGC